>JACDBE010000031.1 GCA_013695075.1 Acidimicrobiia bacterium | reverse complement strand
CGCCGCCACCGCCGAGGTGAGGACCGCCAAGGGCGACCTGGGTCGGGTCATCGGCCGCCGCGGTCGTACCGCCCGCTCCATCCGCACCATCGTCTCCGCCGCCGGCGAGGAAGAGGGTGTCGACGTCAGGGTCGAGTTCCTCGACTGACCCGGCGGTGGCGGAGGGACGCATTACGGTTGGGTTCGTGAAGCGCCCCCACGGCATCCACGGTGCCGTGCTGGTGGCTCCCGCCTCCGACGACCCCAGCCGGTTCAGCGTGGGTAGCACACTGCGTCTCTCCGGATCCGACCAGGACGTCACCGTGGTCGCCACCAAGCCCCACGCCGAGGGGGTCATCGTCCACCTCGACGGCTACACCGACCGCACCGCCGCCGACGGGCTGCGCCACCGGGAACTGACCATCGCCGCCCATCAGCGACGACACTTGGGCGTCGATGAGTACTGGCCGGAGGATCTGGTGGGGCGGCTGGCGCGGTCGCCCGACGGCACCGCGCTGGGATTGGTGAGCGGGGTGGTGCTCGGCGACGCCCAGGATCGCCTGGAGGTGACCACCGCCGACGGCACCACGGTCGAGGTGCCCTTCGTCTCCGCCCTCGTCCCCGGCGTCTCCACCGAGGCGGTCACCATCGACCCACCCGAGGGCATGTTCGATTGAGTTACGAGCTAGGGCGAACGACTAAGTCTCCGTGGAAAGACAACTCACGGCGAAGTCGGCCCGGTGAGCAAAACGGTCGCTGTGGGGTAGGGGCCGCACATGCTGAGGAGGGCCGACCAGCGTCGGCGAAGTCGGCCCGGGTAAGCAACGCAATCCTGCTGGCCATGGCGTTGGGCGTCGGTTGCGGCACCCTGGCCCCGACTCCCGACCCTCCGCAGACGGTGCCTCCATCGACGACGGCTCCGCCCCGGGTCACCGACACCACCGCAGGACCGTTGTGCGCCACCGGTGACCTGGCGTTCTCCGATGAGGGTGTGATCGCCACCGTGGGCGGCGACGGCGCCGATGCCGCCGCCGTCAACGAGCTGCGTTTCGACACCGAGTTGCGCTGCGACCGGCTCGTCATCGGCTTCGCCACCAGCAACGGCTCGCCGGCATCGGCCCTGGGACCCACCGTCATCGAGCTCCTGCCCTCGCTGGGAATCCTGCGGGTGAGCCTCCCCGACGGTGTCGCCACCACCTCGGTTTCAGAAGCCACCGTGGACGGCTCGGTGATCGCCCAGGCGGTGGTGGTCCGGATGCTCGACGGCACGCTGGCCATCGACCTACACCTGGACGCCACCCAGGGAGTCGCCGCCCGTAGCTTCCTGGTGGGCTCGCCGCCCCGGCTGGTGATGGACGTCCGCGCCGGCGACGACGGACCGCAGGTCAGCAGGCCCTCAGGAGACGCCGATACCGTGGTGCTCACCCCGCGCGGCGGAGTCGCCGACTACCCCCTGGTGGTCAACGGCTACACAAGGGCAGCCGCGGTCACCGTCGGTCTCAGCGGGGGCACCATGGTCACTGCGGTCCGAGCGGCGGAGGTGGCGGACGAGGGCACTCCTTGGGCCGAGTTCGAAGCCACCATCCCCAACGGACTCAGCGGCACCGTCGACCTCGTCGTCGACACCGCGTCGGCAGATGGCGACACCAGCAGGATCACCGTCCTCCTCGATCTGCCTTGAGCCCGGCCGCGCCGGGGTACCGACGGCATCGGGGAGAGCGCACCGCCCCCGCTAACTTTGCCGCCATGGACACCCCGGACCTGGGCAGCTACGACCTGGTCGTCGTCGGAGGCACGCTGGCCGGTCTGTCGCTGGCGGTGCAGGCGCGAGAGGCGGGGTTGGGACGCCTCCTCATCGTCGAGCCCGACGAGTCGGTGGCCGCCCCGGAGGTGGTGGGCCAGCACGCCCTGACCGTCGAGTACCAGGCCCCGGTGCTCTCCATCGAGCCAGGGGAGGTCGGCATGGTGGTGACCACCGAGCGCTTTACCACCACCGCCACCGCCGTCGCGTTGGCCGATCGAGCCGAGCTGGCGTCGCCATCGCCCGACTACCCCATCCCCGACGTCATTGCCGACCGGGTCCACCTGGTCCCCCCCGACATCGACCTGTCGGGGTCGGATGTACTGGTGGTAGGGGTCGATGACGGCGCCGCCGAGGAGGCACTACGGGTTGCCGGCATGGGTGGCGGGGTGGTGGTGTCCCTGGGTGGCGCCGACCTGGCCCACTTCTCCCGGCTGGCGTCGCGCAAGCTGCTCCGCCTCGAGGCCGAGCGCCAGGCCACCATCCTGTGGAGCGCGCAGCCGGCCGCCATCGAGGAGCTGGGTGGATTTCCCATGGTCGACTTCGGCGACCGCAGGACGCCGTCGCTCCAGTTCGACCACGTGGTGTTCCGGGTGCCGCCCACCCCGCTGGTGACCTCGGCGGGCGAGGTGGCGGCCGACGCCGCCCTGTTCGCCATCGGCCCCGCGCCCGTCGACGACCAGGCGGTGCATCTCTCGCCGGGCGAGGCGTGGGACGTGATCCGCGCCCTCCGATTCGGTGACTTGCCGGAACCGCCCCCGACGACGCATGTCCCCGGTGGCGAGGTGGAGGCCATCGAGGCGCTCCGCCAGCAGCACTACAACGCCACCATCACCCGCTTCGACCGCGCCCACTCCGACCTGTGGCTGCTGCGGGTCCACCCCGATCGGGGCGACACCACCCATCTCGCCGGCCAGTACGCCTCGCTCGGTCTCGGCTACTGGGAGCCGAGGGTGGACGCCGCCCGGGAGAGCAACCTCGACGACGTGTGGGAGAAGCTCATCCGACGCTCCTACTCGATCTCCAGCCCCATCATCGAGGCGTCCGGGTACCTGGCGGAAGACGACCCCCACGAGCTGGAGTTCTACGTGGTGCTCGTCCCTCCCGGCGACGACAGGGTTCCCGGGCTGACCCCCCGTCTCGCCCTGAAGAGCCCGGGCGACCGGATCTTTCTGGGGACCAAGGTGGCCGGTCGCTACACGCTGGCGCACGTCACCGACCCGCAGACGCAGATCCTGTACCTGGCCACCGGCACCGGGGAGGCCCCGCACAACGCCATGCTCGGAGAGTTGCTGCGCAAGGGGCACACCGGGACCATCATCTCGGTGGTGTCGGTGCGGTACCGCCGCGACCTGGCCTACGACGGCACCCACCGCCAGCTAGCCGACCGCTTCGCCAACTATCACTACCTGCCGTTGGTGACCAGGGAGCCGGACACTCCCAAGCGGTACATCCAGGAGACGCTGCGTGACGGCACCATCGCCGGGATGTTCCCCGGCGGGCTCGACCCGGCGGTCACCCATGTGTTTGCCTGCGGCAACCCCGCCATGCTCGGGCTACCCGAGGCCGGTAGTGACGGCGAGGTGGTGTTCCCCCAACCCGAGGGCGTCGCCGAGATCCTCGCCGGGATGGGGTTCACCATCGACCGCAGGGGGGTCACCGGCAACGTCCACTTCGAGGAGTACTGGTAGTGGACCCTCACGACAGCCCCGCCGAGGGGGCATTCCGCGCCGAGGCCTGGGCGTTCCTCGAGGCTAACGCCCAACCACTGCCGGCAACGGCGCTCAGCCTGACCTCGATCGTGGCCGAATGGTCCCCGCAGGAGGAGGTCGTCCGAGTCGCCGAGGCCAAACGCTGGCAGGCCGTCAAGC
>JACDBE010000354.1 GCA_013695075.1 Acidimicrobiia bacterium | reverse complement strand
CCACGGTGCGCCCCACCGCCCCCAACCCGAGACCGGTCTTGCCCACATCGTGGAGCAAAGCCGCCTGCCTGGCGGGGGCGGCGTCGGTGCCCGCCGCCACGCGGTGGAACACGGTGAGGGCATGGCGTTGGTCGGCGACGTCCTGGTCGTCGAACAGCGACCGCGACGACTCATCGAGCACAGGGTCCACCTGGGCGGACTCGGCAGCGGTCAGCGGCCGGGCAAGGAGGACCTGGAAGAACCGCCTGACGAGATGGGCGGCCCGGCTCAGCGCCGGGACTTGCACTCGAAGCAGTAGCGGGACGTGGGGCGGTAGTCCATCCTCTCGGCATCGATGGCCTTGCCGCACGAGTCGCAGATGCCGTAGGTGCCGTCGGCGACCCGCTGCAGGGCGACATCGACCTCGCCGAGCAGGGTGGTGAGGTTCTCCACCAAGCCGAGCACCTCGGTGCGCTCGGCCGTGGCGGCGGCGGCGTCGGCGAACCCGTCACCGAACTCTACGGAGCCGGTCAGATCGCCCTTCTCGTCGGCGCCCAGCTCCCCCAGCTGGTGGATCAGCTTCTGGCGCTCCTCGTTGAGGACGGCGACGGCTGCATCGGTGTTCACAAGAAGATCTCCCTCGACCCGTTGGATGGCCCCGTGCCGGGCGCTACCTACCCCGCGGGTGCGAGGTGACGAAGACCTCGAGCAGATACTGCGGCGACACCCTGGTGTAGATCTGTGTGGTGGAGATACTAGCGTGCCCAAGGATCTCCTGAACGGTGCGCAGGTCGGCCCCGCCCTCCACCATGTGGGTTGCCGCCGAATGGCGGAGCACATGGGGCGACAGTCGGGATGGATCGATACCGGCCCGGACACCGTGGCGGCGGACCACCAGGAACACCCCCTGCCGGGTGAGCCGGGCCCCTCGGGCGTTGAGGAACAACCAACCTGGATCCGGCCGGTCCCGCCTGGGGTCCAGTCTCACCGGGAGGTAGCGCTCGATGGCGGCGACGGCGTGGCGCCCCAGCGGAACCACCCGCTGCCGGGAGCCTTTCCCCGTTACCAGGGCGGTGCCCGCCTCCAGGTCGAGGTCCTCCACAGCCAGCCCCACTGTCTCCGCCACCCGGGCCCCGCTGGCGTACATGAACTCCAGCATGGCCCGATCCCGCAGACCGAGACGGGTCGACGGGTCCGGGGCTTCGAGCAGGGCCCCCACCTGGTCGACGGCGAGCGCCTTGGGCAGCGACGGGGTGCGGCGAGGTGCCTCCACCGACCCGGCGGCGTCCACCTCGGTGAGGTCCTCGGCCACCAGGAACCTGTGCAGGCCGCGCACCGCGGCGATCTTGCGGGCCACGGTCGCTGCTGACCATCCCTGTCCTCCCAACCAGGAGACGAACCGGTCGACCATCGCCGGTGACACCGCATCGACGGCGACGGCGGCGCCATCCTCCACCACGGTGCGGTACTGGGCCAGGTCACGGCGGTAGGCGGCCACGGTATTGGCGGCCAGCCCCCGCTCGGCACGCAACGCCGCCAGGTACTCCTCGACCCCACCCGCCAGGTCGGTCACCCCTGTTCCCCCAGCAACATCAGCAGGCCCACCAGCGACTTGGCGTCGCCCACCACCCCGGCGGAGATCATTGCCGGCAGGTCGCCAACCGGCACCATCACCAGCTCGGCCGCCTCCTCTTCGACGCCGTGAGGGACCCGTTCGGTGGGGGTACAGCCGGTGGCCAGGTAGAGCCGCATCCGTTCGTCGGTGAACCCCGGGGCGCTGTAGAAGTCGGCGAGGAGCCGCAGCTCGCCGGGAACCAACCCCGCCTCCTCGGCCAGCTCACGCCGCACCGCATCCTCCGGGTCCTCGCCGTCGATGTCGAGCTTGCCGGCGGGGATCTCCAGGATCTCGGCGTTGACCGGTGCCCGGTACTGGCGGAGCAACGCCACGGCGCCATCGGCCCCGTCACCCGTTACCGCCACCACCGCCACCGCCCCGGGATGGCGGACCACGTCACGGCGTACCGCGGTGCCATCGGGTGCCGACAGATGGAGGCGCTCCAGCCGGAGGAAGGAGGTGGCGGCAACGGTCGCCGCCCCGACGACGGTGAACCCGCCTACCCCGGTCACGGGTCAGATGTCGACGCTGACGTCGCGCCCCACCGCAGCGGCTTGCGGTGCCGAGCCACCCGCCCGGGTCCTGGCGACGGCGACGGCGGCGGCGATGAAACCGTCGAAGAGAGGATGGGGACGGTCGGGGCGAGACAGGAACTCGGGGTGGAACTGCGAAGCGATGAAGAACGGGTGGTCGGCCAGCTCGATCATCTCCACCAGCCGGTCGTCCGGGGAGATGCCCACCAGCGACAACCCGGCGGCGGCCAGCTCCTTGCGGTAGCGGTTGTTGACCTCCCAGCGGTGGCGGTGGCGCTCGTAGATGAGTGGCTCGTCGTACAGCGAGGCGGCCAGCGAGCCGGGGGCCAGCTTGGCCGGGAACAGCCCGAGCCTCATGGTGCCTCCCTTGTCCTCCACGTCGTGCTGGTCGGCCATGAGGTCGATGACCGGGTGGGTGGTGGTGGGGTCGAACTCGGTGCTGTTGGCGTCGGGGTAGCCGAGCACGGAGCGGGCGTACTCGATGACGGCGCACTGCAAACCGAGACACAGCCCGAGGAAGGGGATTGCCTCCTCGCGGGCGTGGCGCACCGCCAGCACCTTGCCCTCCACCCCGCGGTAGCCGAAGCCGCCGGGCACCACGATGCCGTCGACCCCCGCCAGGTGCGAGGCGCCGAGCAGCCCGTCGACCTCCTCGGCGGGGATCCAGCGCAGATCGAGGACGACGTCGTTGTTGGCGCAGGCGTGGCGCAACGACTCCACCACCGACAGGTAAGCGTCGGGGAGGTCGACATACTTGCCAACCACCCCGATGGTGACCGGCTCGGTGGCGGCCGCCATGCGCGCCACGATGCTGCGCCACCGGGCCAGATCCGGGGCCGGCGTGTCCAGGTCGAGCTGGCGGCACACCACGGTGTCGAGCCCGGCTGCTTGCAGCTCGAGCGGCACCGCATAGATGTTGTCCACGTCGACGGCGTTGATGACCGCATCGTGCTCCACATCGCAGAACAGGCTGATCTTGCGGCGGGAGCCATCGTCAAGCGGCCGATCGGAGCGCACCACGATGATCTCGGGGTGGATGCCCCTCCCCCGCAGCTCGGCAACCGAGTGCTGGGTGGGTTTGGTCTTCAGCTCCTCGCTGGTGGGCAGGTAGGGCACCAGGGTGACGTGGATGTAGCTGGTGTTCGACGC
>JACDBE010000343.1 GCA_013695075.1 Acidimicrobiia bacterium | reverse complement strand
TAGCAGGTGTTGGACGCCCCGACGTCCTTGCGCATCTGCCTGATGGCCTCCAGGAACGGCAGGCTCTCGATGTCGCCGACGGTGCCCCCCACCTCGGTGATCACCACGTCGATGTCGTCGCGGTCGCCCAGCTTGCGAATGCGGGCCTTGATCTCGTTGGTGATGTGGGGGATCACCTGCACGGTGGCCCCCAGGTAGTCGCCGCGCCGCTCCTTGCGGATCACCGATTGGTAGATGGAGCCGGTGGTGACGTTGGAGTCGCGCCGCAGGCTCTGGTCGAGGAAGCGCTCGTAGTGGCCCAGGTCGAGGTCGGTCTCCCCGCCGTCGTCGGTGACGAACACCTCGCCGTGCTCGAACGGGTTCATCGTGCCCGGGTCGACGTTGATGTACGGGTCGAGCTTCTGGGTGACCACCCGCAGACCCCGCGCCCTGAGCAGGCGGGCCAGCGACGAGGAGGTGATCCCCTTACCCAGGCTTGACGTCACCCCGCCGGTGACGAACACGTACTTGGTCAATGTTCGCTCCTTGCCCGGGGCGTCACCATACCAGCCACCCCGTCGCCCCCGGTTGATCTCCATCACACTCGCCACCAGGCCCGGGATCAGGCGTGATCGAGCCCGAACTGCTTGCGCACGCCTTGGGGGAAGGGCCGTCCCCCCACCGACACGAACCGCACCGGTCGCTCGCCGCGATGCACCGTCAGCGTTCCACCGGGGCCAAGGGTGGTTGCCTCCCGACCGTCCAGGTTGATCCTGACCGGGCGATCGCCGTCGACGGTGAAGGTGATGGTGGTGTCCGGTCCCAGCACCAGCGAGCGCGATAGCAGGCTGTGCGGGGCCACCGGGGTCATCACCAGCGCCTCCAGGCCGGGGTCGAGCACGGGGCCTCCCGCCGACAGCGAGTAGGCGGTGGAGCCCAGCGGGGTAGCCACGATGATCCCGTCGGCACGGTAGGTGGTGAAGTGCTCGCCGTCGATGGCCACCGCCACCAGCACGATGCGCTGGCTGAGCACTTTCTCGATGATCACGTCGTTGATGCCGTGCCACTCGCCGCCGGACCCGGTGGTGGCCCTGATCGTCATCCGGCCGATCAGCGGCAACGGCTCCCGAGACAGGGTGTCGAGCAGCTCGTCGAGGCGGGCAGGGTCGAACTCCGCCAGGTAGCCAACCCTGCCCAGGTTGATGCCCGCCACCGGGATGTCGGCCCCATGGGCCAGGTGGGCCGCCTCCAGCAGGGTGCCGTCGCCACCCACCCCGACCAGGGCGTCAAAGGGCCCGCCGGCGTGGCGACCCAAGCCGGTGCGCACCGCCGTCCAGCCCCTGGCTTCGGCGGCGGTGGTGAGGTTCCGTGCCACCGCTTCCGCCGAGGGGCGGCTGGCGTGAACCACCAGTCCGAGCCTCATGCCGCCCGCCGCCGCACAGTCAGGGTCCGCCCGCGGGCTCGGCCGGCGCCAGCCCGGTCAGAGCACCTCATCGAGCTGTCGCTCCAGGTCGTCGGCGAGCTGGTCTGCGATGACGGGGGCCAGACCCGGATCGGAGGCAGCCAGCTGGGCGAGCAGGTCGTCGGGCGACCCGGCCCCGCGGTCTGGTGGCGACCCGGCATAGGGGCCGGCCGCTCCGTCGGGGGGGTCGTCGGGGCGAAGGGGGCGCGGGGTCGTAATATCCATGGGGCCATCATCCCAGGCTCGGGCCGGAGACACGCGCCTTGTTGCCCATCCGCGACATCAATCCGACGCTGACCACACCGGTGGCCACGCTGGCCATCATCGCCCTCAACGCCGCCATCTTCTTCTTGTGGCAGCCGCAGGGCACCGGTCCCGACGCCATCGAGTTCGTCTACGAGCGTGCAGCCATCGCCTGCGAGCTGACCACCGGGGAGCCGCTCAGCATCCGGGAGATCGAGGCCGATACCTGCACCGACGCCGGTGCCGCCCTGTTCCCCGACAAGAACGTGTGGCTGTCGGGCTTGGTGTCGATGTTCCTCCACGGCGGTCTGGCCCACGTCCTTGGCAACATGTGGTTCCTGTGGATCTTCGGCAACAACGTCGAGGAGGCGTTCGGTCTGGTGGGCTACCTGGGGCTGTACCTGATCACAGGGTTGGTGGCTACCGCCGCCTTCGTCGTCTTCAATCAGGACTCCACCATTCCGCTCGTGGGGGCCTCCGGAGCCATCGCCGGGGTGCTCGGCGCCTACCTGGTGCTCTATCCCACCCACCGGGTGATGACCTGGCTCATCGTGTTCTTCGTCCCCGTGCCCGCAGTGCTGTTCCTCGGCATCTGGTTGCTCAGCCAGTTCGCCGTCCAGTCGGAAGGGGTGGCCTGGCAGGCGCACGTCGGCGGTTTCATCGCCGGGGCGTTGCTCGCCCTGCCGCTGCGCCCCGTGTTGTTGGGGAGGGTGCGGCGGATTCACGGCAGGTGGGTGGCCCGCTCGGCGTGAGCCGCCCCCGGTTCCGCGTCCAACCCGAGCACGGCGGGTAGGTCGGCCACCGATTCCAGTAGGTGGTCAACGTCCTCGGCTGCGGCCCGCTCGGGTGGGGTGACCCCGGTCATCACCAGCGCCGTCGACCAGCCCATGGCCCGCCCCATGTCGATGTCGGTGTCAATGCGGTCGCCGACCACCAGCACCGGGCCGGGACCGAGGCGACGGGAAACGGCATCGAGCATGGGCCGGTTGGGCTTGCCGCACACCTCGGCGGCCACCCCGCTGGCCCGCTCCAGGGCGGCGACGATGGCGCCCGCTCCGGGGATCAGCCCCTCTGCGGTGGGGTAGGTGGGATCGACGTTGGTGGCCACCAACCGTGCCCCGGCGGCGATGGCCAGGGTGGCCGCCTTGAGGGCGTCGTAGGTGAGGGTGGGATCGAGGCCCACCACCACGGCGTCGGCCCGGTCGGCCCGCACGGTGGTGGCGACGCCCCCGCGCTCCAGCTCGATGGCCAATGACGGCGTCCCGATGACCAGGGCCGCCGCCACCGAACCCGCCAGGTGCTCGGCGGCGGCCATGGCCGAGGTGATGATGCTGTCCGCAGCCACGGTGACGCCGAGCTTGCCGGCGATGGCGGTGGCCACCTCCTCGGGGAGCCGGGAGGCGTTGTTGGTGGCGAACACGGTGGTGATGGAGGCGGCAATGACTGCCCGCAGCGCCGCCGCCGCCCCCGGTATCGCCCGATCTCCGACGTACAGGACCCCGTCGAGGTCGAACACGATGGTCCCGTAGTTGCCCAACCCGCCCTCACCCGGAAGACTGCGGGCAACGTAGCACTGGGGAGTGTCGTGGAGCAGACGCTGTTGATCCGGGTCACCGGGATCGACCAGCCGGGTATCACCGCCGGGATCCTGCGCATCCTGGCCGAGGCGCGGGCCGAGGTGCTGGACATGGAGCAGGTGGTGGTGCGCGATCGCCTCAACCTGGGTCTCCTCATCGCCGTCGCCGAAGAACAGGCGCCGCTCAAGGACCTGCTGTTCTTCGGGTGGGAGCGCAACCTGCACTTCGACTTCGAGGTGGTCGACCCGCCCGAGGACCTGCCCGCCCCGTCCCGGTTCGCCGTCACCGTCATCGGCGCCAGACTGGGCCCGGAAGCGCTGGGCGGGGTTGCCGACGCCATCGCCGACGGCGGCGGCAACATCGAGCGCATCGTCCGGCTTTCCAACTACCCGGTGATCAGCTACGAGCTGATCGTGATGGGGGGCCACACCGACACCATGCGCAAGGGCCTGCTAGAGGCCTCCAGCCTGCACCAGGTCGACATCGCCCTGCAGCGGGAGGGTCTCGCCCGCCGCGCCAAGCGGTTGGTGGTCATCGACATGGACTCCACCCTGATCCGCGACGAGGCCATCGATCTGCTTGCCGACGAGGTGGGCAACGGAGCCGAGGTGCGCAGCATCACCGAGGCCACCATGAGCGGCCGCCACGACTTCGAGAGCGCACTGCGGGACCGGGTCTCCCGCCTGGCGGGGATGGACGTGGCCAGGCTCAACGCCGTCGCCTCCCGCATCCGGTACACCCCTGGGGCCCGCACCTTCGCCCGCACCTTGCGCCGGCTGGGTTATCGCACTGCCCTGGTCAGTGGCGGCTTCGACGTGTTCGCCGAGGAGGTACGCCGCCACCTGGGGATCGACATCGCCCATGCCAACAGCCTGGAGGTTGCCGACGGCCGGCTGACCGGCCGGTTGGTCGGCGACGTGCTCGACGGACCCGCCAAGGCCCGGCTGCTGGAGGAGATTGCCGCCGCCGAGGGCATCCCCCTGGAGCAGACCGTGGCCGTCGGCGACGGATCCAACGACCTGGAGATGCTGGCCAAGGCCGGATTGGGGATCGCCTTCAACGCCAAGCCGGTCGTCGACGCCGCCGCCGACACCACGCTCAAGGTGCCCTACCTGGACGCCATCCTGTTCGTATTGGGGATCCGGCGGCAGGACATTGAGGCGGCGGACCGGACAGACGGTTAGACCGCAATTCGCCGCGTCGGGCCCGCCCCCCTCCCGTCAAAACACCGAACGGATCTCGTCGGCGATCCAGGCCCGCTGGTCGTCGGTGAGGTTCGATCCGCTGGGAAGGCACAACCCGTGGCCGAACAGCCGGGAGGACACCGACCCCCCGATCATCTCGGCCTCGGAGTACAGCGGCTGGAGGTGCATCGGCTTCCACACCGGTCGGGCCTCGATGTCGAGCGATTCGAGGTGGAGCCGCACCGCCTCGCGGTCGGTCCCGGCAACGGTGGGGTCGATGGTGAGGGCGGTGAGCCAGAACGTCGACCGGCTCGACGCCGCCTCCGGCATGAAGGCGACCCCGGGAAGGTCGCCGAGCGCCCCCCGGTAGAACCGGTTGTGGCTGCGGCGCCGCTCCACCCGGCGCTCCAGGTCGGCCAGCTGAGCCCGCCCCAGGGCGGCCAGCAGGTTGCTCAACCGGTAGTTGTAGCCCATTTCGGTGTGCTCGTAGTGGGCGGCCGGTTCTCGGGCCTGGGTGGCCAGGAACCGTGCCCTGGTGGCCGCCATGGCGTCGTCGGTGACCAGCGCCCCACCCCCGCTGGTGGTAATGATCTTGTTGCCGTTGAACGACAGGGCGGCGCTCTGGCCGAACGAGCCGGCCCGGCGACCGGCGTGGGTGGCGCCGATGGCCTCGGCGGCGTCCTCGATGAGGGTCACCCCGTGCTGCTGGCACAGCGGCACGATGGCGGTGTAGTCGGCGCATTGGCCGTACAGGTCGACGACGACGGCGGCGCGGTACGGTCGTCCCTCCCGCTCCGCCCGATCGAGGGCCTCGGCGAGCAAGATCGGGTCCATGGCCCAGGTGGCCTGGTCGCTGTCGATGAGCACCGGTTCGGCGCCGAGGTATCGCACCGGGTTGACCGAGGCCACGAAGGTGAGGCTCTGCACCAGCACCCGCGTCCCCGGACCCACCCCGGCCTGTTTCAGGGCAAGATGGATGGCCGCCGTTCCCGAGGACAGGGCCACCCCGTGACCACGGTCGGTGGCGGCGGCCAGCTCGGTCTCGAAGGCGTCGACCTCGGGCCCCAGCGGGGCGATCCAGCCCCCGTCGATGGCCCGCTGCACCGCAGCCGATTCGGTGCCGGCAAGATCGGGAGGCGACAGGTAGATGCGGCTCACGTCGCCTCCGCCAGGCGGTCCCCGAACCGGGCGACGGTGGTGGCCAGCAGGGCGGTGGTGGCGGTGAGGCTGCCGATGCTGACCCGCTCGTCATTGCCGTGGAACAGGGAGAGCATTTCGCCGAAGCCCATGCGGTCGTCGAAGAGGCCCACCCCGTAAGAGACGGCGCCTCGACCCCGCAGGTGGCGGGCATCGGTGGTCACCGGGATCAGCATGGGGAGCCGCTCCCTCGATCCGGTGTGGGTCTCGGCGGCGTCGCCGATCGCCTCCCAGAGGACGCCATCGGCCGGCGAGGCGTTGCCTGGGCCCGTCACCTTGTCGATGACCTCGATGCGGTCGAGGCGGCCGGGCCCGAGGACCTTGCGCAGGTGGTCGACGACGTCACTCTCGCCCTGACCGGGGACGAGGCGCATGTCGAGGTGCGCCTCTGCCGAGTCCGGGATGACGTTGGACTTGGTGCCGGAGGTGAACACCGTCGGCGCCACCGTGAGATGGGTGCAGGCATGGGCGAAGCGGGCCACCGGGGCGTCGGATGCAGCCAGCTCGTCGATGGCTTCATCGAGCCGATCGGGGTCCACCAGCCGACTTGCCAGGTCGTCGCTGAAGCCGGCACCGGTGACGAAGGTGACCCATTGCGGGGAGACGGCGACCGGCTCGGTGGCGGCATCGAGCAGCCCGATGACCTCCGCCAGCGTAACCAGGGCGTTGTCCGATCGGTATGGCTGGCTGGCGTGCCCGGGGGTTCCCCGGGTGGCCAGCACCTTCCACGACGGTCCCTTCTCGGCGACGGTGACGGGGAGCCCCCCACCGGGCACCACGTGGGGGGTGGCGATCTCGGTGAGCACGAAATCGGCGGGGAGCAGGTCGGGTCGGTGCTCGCTGAGCCACCCGACGCCGAACACGCCCCCCGCCTCCTCGTCGGCGACGGCGGCCAGCACCAGATCGCCGGGAAGGGGGGGCATCGCCCCCGACAGGTAGCGGGAGAACAGCGCAGCCATCGCCGCGGTGATGTTGAGCATGTCGATGGCACCCCGCCCCCACACGAACCCGTCGTGGACCTCGGCGGCAAAGGGATCCCAGGACCATCCCGATGGGGTCACCGGGACCACGTCCAGGTGCGGCAGCAGCAGCAGGGACGGGGCCCCGGGGGTGGTGCCGGGGACGGTGAACACCACGCTCTGGCGGCCCGGATGCGGTTCGACCACCTCGCCCTCGGCCCCCAGGTACTGCTGCAGGGTGGTCACCGACCGATGCTCGTGACCGGAGTCATCGTTGCCATCGTTGACGCACCGGTTGCGGATGAGGGTCTGCAGCAGCTCCACGACCTCTCCCGTGGCGATCTCCGCCATCACGCCGCCCCGGCGTCGTGGTACATGACGATGAGCCGTGCCGAGAAGCCGTGCGCCTCGAAGAAGTTCTTGGCGTGGCGATGCCCCGGGCTCACCCTGGCGTCGAAGTGGCGGTGGCCCCGCGCCGCAAAGTCGTCCATGAGCCTCGCCAGCATGGCGTCCCCTACCCCCACCCCACGGGCTTCAGGTGTGGTGTACACCAGCCGCACGACGCACACCGGAGCTCCCCCGGCCTGGGGCAGGAGAGGCTCGCTACGGGCCCAGGCGAAGCCGACCACCGCACCTTCGATCTCACCGACCACCAGCCGCGAGTCGGGGTCGTCGACGATCGACGCTAAGGCGGTCTCGGCCGGCTCGGGCAACCCGTCGGCGATGGGCCACATGGCACGCAGCACCGCCTGCTCGCCCACCGCCTCCTGGTACAAGGAGAGAACGGTGGCGAGGTCGTGCGCGGAGGCGGGGCGGCTCACCGGCTGCATGTGAGCGGCGAGGGTAGCGGTGGCGGGCCCGAAGGCCGGGTCGGCGATCAGGCGGCGCAGTCGCGGCACACCATCAGCCGGCTGCTGGCCAGCTGGCTCCGCTTGAGCACCAGGAAGCAGCTGGTGCACACGAACTCGTCCGCCCCCCTCTCGGTGCCGGCGTCGCCCTCCATGGCCAGCTCGGCGCGGCGGATGGCGCGCAGCTCGGCGGCTTCGTCGACGATGAGGATCTCGGATTCCTCGTCATCGGTGAGCATCTCCAGCTCCTCGGCCTCGAGCTCGTCGAGCGCCTCGTCCGACTCTTCGTCGTCATCGTCGCCGCCGGTAGATCGATCGTCGTCCTCTTCGTCATTGTCGGTATCGTCGTCGGTGATGACGGCCTCGTCGAGATCGGGGTCGTCCAGATCGGCGTCATCGACAGTCGGTTCGATGTCATCGTCGTCATCGACGACGGCGAGTTCGTCGTCTCCAGCGACGTCAACATCGGCGACATCATCCTCCGTGACGTCGTCGACATATCGGTTGGTCATCGGTACGTCCCCCGTTGCGGCGGCGGGAGTATATCCCCCGGTGTTCCGCCGCAAACATGACCGCGGGCCTGGATATTCCCGCCGGTCCACACCGCCACGAAACCAGCACGTCGGCTCGCCCGAGGGCCGGCTTCGCCGGCCCGACAACCTCGCAGCAAACCACGGTCGCGTCTTCGGGGGAGGCTCGGGACGGGGGGCCCGCCCCCCTCCCGCTTCAGATGACGAAGTCGATGGCTCCCGGGTGTGCGGTGATCCGCACCGGTCCTTGTCCCAGCAACTCGCCGTCGGCCTCGACGGGCCAATCATCTGGGACGGTGATGGTGAGGGCGGAGGCCCGGCCCCGCTTCACGGCGCGGTGGCGGAGATGGTGGCCGCCGATCACCCGGGGCATCACCTCAAAGGCCAACCAGCGGGGACCGGCGAAGACCTCGACGTCCAGGATCCCGTCGATGAGCGAGGCCTGCGGCGCCACGTTGAGACCCCCGCCGAAGAACTGTCCGTTGGCTACCACCACCGCCAGCGCCCGCTGCTCGATACGACGGCCACCCAGATCGACAACGACGTCGGCGGGGCGGAACCCGGCCAGGCTGAGCCAGAAGGCGGCGCCGTAGCGGAGCGCCCCCAGCGGGGCCGGCAACCGCCCCGCCCGCGCCGCGGCAGCCGCCACCACCCCCACATTGGCGGCGTTGAGAAACCAGCGCTCCCCGAACCGGCCCTCCACCTTGCCGATGTCGCAGCGGTACACCTGGCCGCCACCGAGCAGGGCCACCCCTCCCTCCACCGTGCGGGGCAGGGCGAAGGTGCGGATGAAGTCCGACCCGGACCCGGCGGGGATGATGGCCAGGGTGGGTGGCTGTGGCCAGGGGTGTGCCATCAAGCCGTTGAGCACCAGGTGGGCGGTGCCATCCCCGCCGACGGCGGCGAAACGGGCCAGCCCCCGGGAGCGGCCCTCTGCCACCAGGTCGGCCACGTGCCCCGCCGACTGTGAGACCACCACCTCGGCGTCGACCCGGTGATCCAGCAGCGCCCGCCGCAACCTCGCCGCCACCTCCCGGCCGCCACCTGCCGACGGGTTGCGGACGATCCACCACCCGGCGGCCGGCCCCGGTCCCGAGGTGCTGCTCATAGGCCGGCGGTCATGACCACCCCGCGGTCGACCAACCGCAGGGCCTCGGCGGCATCATCTCGGAGCGCCGGGAACACGTCCCGCACCTGGCGGAGCAGGTCCAGCGTCTGGCGGGCGAGACGGACAAAATCACCGGCGGACGACTCGTCGTCGAACAGGTCTTCAAGAGTGGCCCCGGACGCCCAGCGGTGGATGCGCTCCACGTAGCCATCGTCGGGCGCCCGCATCGAATCGACCCCGAACCGGAGCTCCTCGGCGGCAAGCCGTTCCCACAACTCGAAGATCGCGTCGATGGCGTCGGCGCAACCGTGGCTGGGCATCCCGCCGGGCACGTCGCCGCGGCGCCGCTCGTAGACGAACACCGAAACCGCCGCCGCCAGCTCGGCCGGGGTCAGGTGGTCCAATATCCGCTCGTGGATGCTCTCGGCGACCAGCAGGTCGAGCTCGTTGTACACAAAGCGGAGCCGCTCGCCGCGCTCGGTCAGCGACCATCCCCTGGTGTAGCCCCGGGCATCGAGCATGGCCAGCGCCGCCCGGAACCGGTCGACCAGGTCGTCGCTGCCATCGCCGACACGCCGCTCCATCCGCTCGATCTGGCTCCGCACCCTTGCCGCCCGTTCCAGGTTGGCGAGATGGTTCTTGAGGTCGGGGCAGGTGGCCACCGGGTCGGCCAGATTGTCAACTTCGTCGCCATTGACGACCGGTGGCGGCGGCTCGACGTCGGTGAGCAGCCGGGCCGCCGCCCGGGCGAACGCCTTTTCCCGGGGGCGCCACGGTTCGGGTAGCGCTACCACCCCCAGCTCGACGGTGGCCGGCGACAGCTCGTCGGCGGCCAGCCGGCGCACCCGCCCCCCCTCGTCCACCACCATCAACCGCGGGTTGGGGCCGTAGCCGCGGGCCAGCATCACCACCCGCTCCCCGCCGGGGAACCCGAGCACCGTTCCCTCCACCAGCCCCTGGGCGAAGTCCCGCATGCGTCGGGTCACCCCTGCCCGACCGGTGGCATACGCGGTGATGTCACCCCGGTTGCAGGTGGCGGCCTCCTCCAGTGCTGCCAGCTCGGTGCGGCGTTCCTCGATGGCGGCCGCCGCCTGGGCACGCTGGCGTTGCAGCCGGTGCTGTGCGAACGATGCCCGGATGAGGTCTTCGGCACGCCGGCGTGGGTAGGTGGCCACCAGGTTCACCGCCATGTTGTATGTGGGGTTGAAGCTGGACGTCAGGGGATGGCTGCCCTGGGCGGCGATCGAGGCCACCCGGTCGAACGGGATCTCGGGCTGGTGCAGCACCACCGCAGTGCCGGCCCGGTCGATGCCCCGCCGCCCCGCCCGGCCGGTGAGCTGGGTGTAGTCGCCGGGGCGGAGCAACTCGTGCGACTCCCCATCGAACTTGGAGAGACGTTCCAGCACCACCGCCTTGGCCGGCATGTTGATGCCCAGCGCCAGGGTCTCGGTGGCGAAGACGACCTTGATCAGCCCGGAGGCGAACAGGGTCTCCACCGTCTCCTTGAAGGCGGGCACCATCCCGGCGTGGTGGGCCGCCATCCCCTCCTCCAGATCGGCCAACCAGCGATCGAACCCGAGGACCCCGAGGTCGGCCGGATCGAGGTGGGCGGTGGCGGCGTTGGTCACCCGCACGATCTCGGCGCGCTCGGCGGCGGTGGTGAGACCCGGCCGGGCCCCGGCGACGTGAGCGGCGGCGTCGGAGCACCCCGCCCGGGAGAAGATGAAGTAGATGGCCGGCAGCCAACCCAGCCGGGCCAGCTCCTCCACCACCCGCAGCCGGCGGGGGGCGGCGAAGCGACGGAACCGCCCCCGCCCCTTGCGCAGCATCGACACCACCGCCGGGTTGGGCCGGGAGCCGGAACGATCGAACACGGGAAGGATGTCGATGGCGCGTTCGCGGTGGCGGTCCTCGATCATGTAAACGCTCTGCAGCGGGACCGGCCGGTGCCGCTCCTCGACCAGGGCGGTGTCACCGCGGCGGGCCTCCACCCAGTCGGTGAATTCTCTGGCATTGGCCACCGTCGCCGAGAGGCTCACCAGCTGGATGTGACGGGGGAGGTGGATGATGACCTCCTCCCACACCGAACCACGGTACCGGTCCTGGAGAAAGTGCACCTCGTCGAGCACCACCACCGCCAGCCCGTCGAGCCGGGCGGCGTCGGCGTAGATCATGTTGCGCAGCACCTCGGTGGTCATCACCACAATCGGGGCGTCGCCGTTGATGACGTTGTCGCCGGTGAGCAGACCCACCTGGGCATCTCCGTACGCCGCGGCCAGATCACCGAACTTCTGGTTGGACAGCGCCTTGAGCGGCGTGGTGTAGAAGGCGCGGCTGCGGCGTTGCCGCGCCCGGGCCACCGCCGCCTCGGCAATGAGGGTCTTGCCGGCGCCGGTGGGGGCGGTGACCACCACCGACCGTCCCTGCTCGATATGAGCGATGGCTTCCAGCTGGAACGGGTCGGCGGCAAACGGCAGCACCTCCACCCAATCGGACAGGTCGCCGGGCATTGCGGTCACTTCTTGAGACCGAAGCGGATGGCGAGCATTGTCCCTTCATACAGGATGTACAGGGGACCGGCCAGCAGCACCAGGGTCAGCGGATCTCCACCGGGGGTGAGTAGGGCCGACCCCATCAGGATGATGGTGATCGCCCAGCGCCGCCACGAACGCAGCGTCGCCGAGGTGACCAACCCCATCGCCGCCGCCGCGAACAGGAACACCGGGAACAGGAACGCCAGCCCGAAGGCGAGCACGAACCGCATGGCGAAGCGGAGGTAGAACTCGGCCCCGATCACCGGGTCGAGGATGTCGGCACCGATCCCCAGCAGCAGCCGTAGGGTCAGCGGCAGTGCCACATACCCCACCACCACCCCGCCGGCGAACAGGAGGCCGAGCACGACCGACAGCGGCAGGATGAACCGGCGCTCTCGGGCCGTCAACGCCGGACCGACAAATGCCCATATCTGGGCGATGATCACCGGGGAGGCGATGACCACTCCTCCGAACATGGCCACCCGCAGCACGAGGGCGAACGCCTCGGTGGGTTGGAAGAACGCCAGACGGTCGCCGTCGACCGCCTCCAGGTACGGTTCGGCGAGCAGATCGAGCAGCGGGCTATAGAAGACGGCGGCGATGGCGGTGCCCACCGCTACCGCAATCACCGAGATGATGAGCCGCTTGCGCAGCTCGACCAGGTGATCCATGAACGACATGGGGGTGTCGGTCATGTCGGGGGCGGTGGCTCCCCTGGTTGTGAGATCGGTTGCGGCGGTGGCGGTTGCGGATCCGTCTGTTGCGGCGTTCCCGGTTGCGGAGCTGCCGGCTGCGGAGCCGCCGGTCGGGGTTGGCGGCGGCGGATCGGCTGGTCGAGCCGGGGGATCGCCGCCTTCAGATCCTCCTTGGCGGCGCGCAGGTCACGTTCGATGTCAGCCAGCGGCCGCGCCAGATCCTCGGTGCCCCCGGTCAGCTCCTGGCGCACGGTTCCGGCGGCCTCCCGCAACCGGCCGGCAAGCGCACCCGCCTTGCGGGCCAGCTCGGGAAGCCGGTGCGGCCCGAAAACGATGAGGATGATGACGGCGATCGTCACGATCTCCGACAAGGTGAGGTTGGCGTTCACGGAGGCGATGGTAGGGCGGACCGATCACGGCGCATCCCAGCAAACTCTGAGCGAGTGACCACGCTATTCGGGGTCACCGCGCAAAGTTTGGTATCTGGCCAGGATGCGGCGGCGCAGATCGGCCACGGCGGCGGCCACCTCGTCGCCCTCGAGCAGCTCGGCGTCGCCGCCGAGGCGCAGCAGCAGCCGGGCCGCCACCGAAGCATCGCCGGCGAAGAAGCGGATGGTGACCGGGCCCCCGTCGCCGGAGTCTTCCACCACGTCCACCGGGTAGTAGTCGGTGACCCACCGCGCCCGGGAACCGAGCCTGATGACGCACACCACGTCGTCGTCGCCCCGGTTGTACGACACCAACGGCGGCGGGGTCTCGGCGGGACGCGGGAACCGCTCACCCACCGCCCGCAGCGAACGTATCCGGTCGATGCGGAACACCCGGGCGTCGCCCGCCAGTCGGCAGAACCCGGTGACGTACCAGTTGCCCAGGGTGGAGAACACCGTCCACGGCTCGATGTCACGCTCGGTGGTGCGATCCCCGGCAATGGCGGTGTACACCAGGTGCATCACCATCCCGTCGGCGGCGGCGCGGCGCAACTCCCCCGCCATGCCCGGCTCGGGTAGGTCGACGGTGAGGACGTCACCGGCGTCGGGGAACATCACCGCCGCCAGCTTGTCCACCGCCCGCCGCAACGCCTCCGGGGCCTCCCCGGTGGACAGCATGGCCAACCCGGACGAGATCAGCCCCAGGGCCTCCGGGGCGGTCAGCTGCATCGGGTCGGAGAAATAGTCGGCCATCTCCACCACCACCTCGTCATCGTCGATGTAGGCCACCATCAGGTCGTCCGGCCCGTAACCGGGCAGCCCACACACGAACACCAGGTTGAGGTCGGCGGCGAGCGTGCGCCGGTCGTAGCCGAAGCGGGTGCACACCTCCTCGACGGTGGTGCCGGGGTGGGCGATCACCCATGGCAGCATGCCCAGCAACCGGTTGAGCCGGGAGGCGGTGCGGACGCTGCTCATGCGGTCACCCGGTCGATGAAGCGTTGCCGCAGCTCAGGCGGGCCGAGAATCTCGGCACCTTCCTCGAACGACAGCACCCAGCCGATCAGGGCGTCCGGGTTCACCACCCGCAGCGACGCCTCGATGCCGCCGTCACCGAGCCGGGTGACGGTGTTGCGGTCATGGAGCTGGCGCTCCGCCCACCACGCCAGGGCGGGATCGATGCGCACCACCGCCACGGTCTCGGCGGCGTCGCCGGCCTCCCAGGGAGCGTCAGGGATGAAGGACGCCGCCGAGAACTCATCGGGCCGATCGAAACCGGCGGCGGGACCGGTGGCCCGCACCGGCGTCGCCCGGTCCAGCCGGAACACCTTGATCATGTCGGCACCCCGCTCGGGACCGATGAGGTACCAGTGCCCGCGGCGATGCGCCAGACCGTATGGGGCCACCACCCGGTCCCGACCCCGGTAGGCAAAGGCGAGGTGGCGCCGCTCGGACACGGCCACGAACACCTCGGCCAGGTCCTCCTCGCTGGTGCCCAGATCGGCGGCCAGCGGTTCGCCAGCCGGGATCAGCGGGGTGCCTCCCAGCTTGAACATGGCGTCCGGCCCAGACGACCGCCCCCCCATCCGCACCACCTGGGCGGCGATCCACAGGGCGGCCCGCTCGGCGTCGGTGAGTCCGGGGTCGGGAAAGTCCGATGCGGGCCGCACCGAGTAGCCGTGCTCCACCTCCCAGGCGTCGGTGGGGCGCAGCTCCAGCCGCACCCCCAGCCGCCGCAGCAGATCCTTGTCCCGCTCGAAGGTCCTGCGGAAGGCCTCGTCGTTGCCCCGGTCGTAGCCGGCCACCGTCATCCGGATCTCGTCTGCGGTGACCGGACGCTCGACAGTGAGCAGGAACGCCAGCAGGTTGAGGATCCGCTCGATGACCTTCTGCATCACCGATCAGGGTATCGGCGGCGGGGTCGGCCGGGAAGTACTTCGGCTCGGAAACACATGCGTGTTTCCTCGCCGAGCTGCGCCTCGCCCTGCGGGCTCGGCTCCGACCGTGACGAGCGGCCTGCGGCCGGCCTTCTTTCTCGGGCGGTCCGGCACAGCCGCACCGCCCGAACCGAGGGGGCCGGGACAAAGCCCTCCCCCTCGGGCACCCCCACAGCAGAACACGCAGGCGATTCTGAAGAGGAACCTGAGGTCGTGGCATATCAGGCTGATAGGTAATCCGCTGAAGTTGGGAGAGGAGCCCGGTGGTGGCGCCGACGGCCCCCGTCACAGCCCGGCGATCAGCTTCTCCACCCGGTCGTCTGCTGCGCGGAAGGGGTCCTTGCACAGCACGGTGCGTTGCGCCTGGTCGTTGAGCTTGAGATGCACCCAGTCGACGGTGAAGTCACGCTTGCGGGCCTTAGCCGCCTTGATGAAGGCCCCCCGCAGCCTGGCCCGAGTGGTGACCGGGGCCTCGGTCTGCGCCTTGTCGATCATGTCGTCGGTGACCACCCGCTCCACCAGCCCGCGCCGCTCCAGCAGGTAGTACAGCCCTCGCTCCCGCTTGACGTCGTGGTAGCTGAGGTCGATCAGCGCCAGCCTGGGGTCGGACAACGGCACCGATCGTCCCTCGGCGAACCGTTCGATCAGCCGGTGCTTGGCCACCCAGTCGCATTCGCGGTGCAGGCTCAACGGGTCCTTCTCCAACCCGGTAAGCAGGTACTCCCACATCTCGATGGCGTTCTCCACCTGAGCCGGGAAGCCCACGGTGCGCCCGTAGCGCATGGCACGCTCCAGGTACTCCCATTGGATGTCGAGCGCCGACAGCTCGCGGCCGTTGGCCAACCGCACCCGGCGCCGGCAGGTGATGTCATGGGAGATCTCCCTGATGGCCCGGATCGGGTTCTCCAGACTCAGGTCGCGGAACACCACGTCGTCCTCGAGCATCTGCAGCAGCGCCGCCGTCGTTCCGATCTTCACCAGGGTGACGTACTCGGACATGTTGGAATCCCCGGCAATCACGTGGAGCCGGCGGTAGCGCTCGGCGTCGGCGTGGGGCTCGTCCCGGGTATTGATGATGGGCCGACTCCTGGTGGTGGCCGACGAGATTCCCTCCCAGATGTGTTCGGCGCGCTGGGACAGGCAGAACACCGTGCCCCGGGCGGTCTGCAGCAGCTTGCCGGCCCCGGCGAACACCTGCCTGGTGACGAAGAACGGGATCAGGGTGTCGATGACCCGTTGGAAGTCGCCATGGCGGCCAACCAGGTAGTTCTCGTGGCAACCGTACGAGTTGCCCGCCGAGTCGGTGTTGTTCTTGAACAGATAGATCTGGCCGCGGATGCCCTCCTCCTCGAGCCTCTGCTCGGCCGAGGTGAGCAGACCCTCCAGGATGCGCTCGCCCGCCTTGTCGTGGGCGACGACATCCACCAGGCTGTCACACTCGGGGGTGGCGTACTCCGGGTGGCTCCCTACGTCGAGGTAGAGCCGGGCGCCGTTCTCCAGGAACACATTGGACGAGCGTCCCCACGACACCACCCGCCGGAACAGGTACCGGGCCACCTCGTCCGGCGACAACCGCCGCTGGCCGCGCAGGGTGCAGGTCACCCCGTACTCGGTCTCGATTCCATAGATGCGCCGCTGCACCGCCGCAGCGTACCCCCGCCCCGTTGCGGGAGGGGGGCAGGCCCCCCTCCCGGACCTCCCCCCAAGACGCGGCCCCTGGCGCCGGAGGTTGTCGGGCCGGCAAAGCCGGCCCTCGGGCGCGC
>JACDBE010000093.1 GCA_013695075.1 Acidimicrobiia bacterium | reverse complement strand
ATCGGTCACTCCGAACCGCATCCAGCACGTCGGCATTCCGTTTTCACGTCCCGTTCACTTCACAGCGACCCGCCCGCAGGGCACGATCAGGGCATGAAGATCCTGCTCGCCGAGGACGACCCGGTGGACCGCGCCCTTGTGCGCTCCATCGCCACCCTGCTGGAGGCGGCCGGGTATGTGGCGGTGACCGCCGAATCACTGCTCGAGGCGCCCTGGTGATCGTCGACCTGCACAGGCCCGGGGGTGGGATGCGGCTGGTGGAGGCGCTGGCCGAGCACACCGCGGTGCCGGTGATGGTGCTCTCCGGTGACCACGACGAGGCGGTGAAGGTGCGGGCGCTCGACGCCGGAGCCGAGGACTACGTGACCAAGCCGTTCGCCGCCGGCGAGCTGCTGGCCCGGGTGCGGGTGATGCTGCGCCGCCGCGGTCGCACCGGTGCCGACGTCGCCGCCGGGGCGCTCACCCTGCTCCCGTCGGCTCTTTCGGTGAGGGGACCGGGGGGCACCGCCGAGGTGACCCCGACCGAGTTCGAGCTGTTGCGGGCGCTGGCGGGTGCCGATGGGTTCGTCACCACCGGCGACCTACTCGCTGAGGTGTAGGCCCCGGCCTACTCCCGCGAGCAGGAGTACGTGCGGGCACACGTGCGCCGGGTGCGAGCCAAGCTGGCCGCCATCGGGCTGGAGGATGCCATCGAGAGTCGCCCCGGGTCCGGCTATCGGTTGACCACCCGCCAGGCACACTGAGCGGCTCGCCTGCGGGGTGCTACCCCGAGTTCTTGACCTTGTCGCCGTGGCCGCACCGGGCCCCCCGTACAATGGGTCCATGCTTGATCGCTCCTCCATCGAGGCCGCACTGCGGGGTGTCATCGACCCTGAGCTGGGCGCCGACATCGTCGAGCTGGGCATGGTCAAGGGCATCCGGATGGACGGCGGCGACGTCACCATCGACATCGCCCTCACCATCGCCGCCTGCCCGATGCGCGACCAGATCGAGAGCGACGTGGTGCGCAAGGTCACCGCCATGCCCGGAGTCGACCGGGTAGAGGTCCGCATCGCCGCCATGAACCAGGAGGAGCGATCCCGCCTGATGGACCGGGCCAGACACCGCGCCCGGGAGAACGCCGCCTCCACCCAGGTGAGCCCGCTGACCAGGGTCATCGCCGTGAGCAGCGGCAAGGGTGGGGTCGGCAAGTCGTCACTGAGCGTCAACCTGGCAGCGGCCATCGCCGACCAGGGCTTCTCGGTGGGCCTGCTCGACGCCGACATCTGGGGCTTCTCGGTGCCCCGCATGCTGGGAATCACCGAGGTGCGACTACAGGCAGGCGAGGACCGCCGCATCGTCCCCGTCGAGGTGGACGGGGTCCACGTGGTGTCCACCGGGCTCATCGTCGAGGACGAGCAGACGGCACTGATGTGGCGGGGGCTCATGCTGTCGAAGGCGTTGGAGCAGTTCCTCTCCGACGTGGCCTGGCCGGCGACCTTGGACTACCTGGTTATCGACATGCCGCCGGGCACCGGCGACATCCAGATGGCGCTGGCGCGGCTGCTGCCCCAGGCGGAGCTGGTGGTGGTGACCACCCCGCAGCTGGCGGCGCAAAAGGTGGCGGCCCGCGTGGCCGACATGGCCCGTCGCTCCCACATGCCGGTGGTGGGTGTGGTGGAGAACATGTCAGGGTTCACCACCGACGAAGGCCGGCACTACACCCTGTTCGGGGCGGGCGGGGGCCAGGCGCTGGCCGACGACCTGGGGGTGCCCCTGATCGGCCAGATCCCTCTCGATCCCTTGGTGGTGGAGGGAGGCGACGAGGGCCACCCGGTGGTGCGGGCCCACCCCGGCGCACCGGCAGCCACCGCCATCGCCGAAACCGCCAAGCGGCTCACCGAGCTGGTGCCCCCCGCCGCCGACGAGACCTGCACCTCCCGGATCGCCATCCTCGCCGAACAGCTCGCCCACCTGGGCTGAGGAGCTGCGCGAATCGCGTAGGTCCGGCGGTTGGGTCCGGGGCTCACCCTGGTTCATCACCTCCGGCGATCGGTGACCTGGTGATCGGTGACGCATGATCGGTAATGGGGCGCCATATCGCTGCTCCGACCTCAGGGGCATCTGGACGACCTGCTCCCCGGCGAGAACGCGGGCGATTGCTCACCGGGCCACGATACCGAGGACACACGCAGGATCAGGCGGGCTCCCGTCGACGGGACGGTACCGGGCGCAGCTCGTTATCGCAGTCCGCCTCCAGGCGCCCCATGACCGCGCCGGCCTCAGCCTCGTCCACGAGGTCCTCGTCCACCAGCCACTCGGTCGCCCGTATCTGGGACCGCAGGTCGCGGAACCGGTGCCAGGCGGCCCTGATCTCCTCCGGCGTGTCGTACACCGCATCCTTGAACCGGCGGAACGCCCCTCGACCGCCCAGTGCCGATCCGAGCCGGGTCGCGACCTCCGGGTCGCCCACCGCCGCGGAGAACTCCTCCATGTCGCCGTATGCCGCCCGCGAGGACGTGCTGCCGCCGACGGCGACCCAGTCGACCTGGTCGAGGTCGAGCGGTGCGCCGTCCTCGCCGAACACCTCGCCCTCGAACGCCCGGAAGACCTCCCCGGTGGACGGATCCAGGTAGCCGGCCTGATAGTCCTGGCTGTCCACGAGGTCGCCGAGCTCGGACAGGTCTATGCGCTCGATGCGGATCCTGGATCTCATTCCGGCTCTTCGATCGTACGGCTCAGGTTACGTCGGCCTCGGCGGGGATGACCTCTGGCAAGGTGTGGCCGCCGGCAGCGACCTGGCGGCCACCAACCCACACCGCGGTCACCCCCTCCCCGGGCTGCCTCGGCTGCTCGTAGGTGGCATGGTCGAGCACGGTTGCCGGGTCGAAGAGCACCAGGTCGGCGGGACGGCCCACGGCGATGCGACCCAGCCGGTCTCCCAGCCCAACGACCTCGGCGGCCTGCGAGGTCATCTTGCGCACCGCCTCCACCAGCGACACCACCCCCTGCTCCCGCACCAGCCGCCCCAGGACCCGGGTGAAGGTCCCATAGAGCCGGGGGTGGGGCAGCCCGCCGGGGTTGACCACCCCATCGGATCCCACCGAGGTGTACGGCTGGGCGAAGAAGCGGGCGACGTTGCGCTCGACGTTGTTGAACGAGATGAGGGTCACTCCGAAGGCCTCGGCGGCGAGCAGGTCGAAGACCACGTCGAAGGCCGCCGGCGACCGGATGTCGGAAACCCCGGCGCCACGGATCAGATCGGCAAACGACGATCCCACCAGCTCGGGGCGTCGGGCGCCAGCCACGCGCAGCCCCTCCCATCCTCCGGAGAAGTCGTACCAGTTGTCCCAGCTGTCGACATCGTCGAGCAGCTGGCGGCGCACCCGGTCCCGCACCGCCGGGTCGGCCAGCCGGGCGGCCAGCTCGTCGATGGCGCCCTCTTGGAGCCAGGGTGGGAGCAGCACTATCGCCGTCGACGACCCGGCGATGTATGGATGGATGTCGGCGGTGAGGCGCACCCCGGCCGACGCCGCCGCCTCCAGCTGGTCGAGCATTGCCGTGGCCTTGCCCCAGTTGCGCTCCCCCGCCGTCTTGATGTGGCTGTAGTGCAGGTGTACCCCGGAGCGGGCGGCCACCTCGATCACCTCGTCGGTGGCGTCCACCACATGCTCCGACTCGGAACGGACATGAACGAAGAAGGGCTTTCCCCGGCTGGCCGCCACCTGGCACAGCGCGGTGACCTCGGCCGTGGTGGCGAAGGCGGCGGGCACGTACACCAGCCCGGTGGAGAACCCGGCGGCCCCCTCGTCGAGGGCGGCGGCGACCACCCCCTGCATCTCGTCCAGCTCATCGCCGGTCGGCGGGCGGTTGGCCATCCCCATCACGTAGCGACGCACCGTGGCATGCCCCACCAACCCGGCCGCTCGCGTGGTCGAGTCCCCACGCAGCGCCGCCAGGTACTCGGC
The DNA here is from genome assembly GCA_013695075.1 of Acidimicrobiia bacterium. Taxonomy (GTDB): domain Bacteria; phylum Actinomycetota; class Acidimicrobiia; order Spongiisociales; family UBA5794; genus JACDBE01. Next base: position 7,055 of record JACDBE010000093.1, on the reverse strand, counting down.
GAAGCTGCGCCAGGTCCACAGGCTGCGGTCGATGACACCGTCGAGCCCGGCGAGAAACCGGGTGAACTCGTCGAGGTCGTGGCCATGCACCGGCGCCGCTGAGATCCCGTCCTGGCCGAACACCTGGGCGGTGCACCCCTGGATCAGCTTGGGCACATCGCCGATCGTGCCCCCGGTGTCGGTGCCCACCATCGTGTACAAATCCGAGTGGGAGTGCAGGTCGACGAACCCGGGAGCCAGCGCCAGGGAGTCGCCGTCCACGATGGTCTCGCGCTCGGTAGGGGTGATCGACGGGGCCATCTCCTCGACGACGCCCCCGCCCAGGCGCACGTCTGCCACGAACGGGTCGCGGCCGGTCCCGTCGATCACGGCCGCACCGCGGATGATCGTGGAGGGGGGCGGGATACGAGTCACGGGCGAAGTATCGCCCATCTGGTCAGAGGGCCCATGGAGCTCGCGCGTCACCTCGCCCTGCTCGCCGTACACACCGCTCGTGCTGATGTGCACCAGGCGGGTAGCGTTTTGGCGGACGGCGTACTCGAGCACCCGTCAGGATCGAGGCCGTCACGAAGCTTGAGGCTGCGCCGTCGAGGCGGGAGCCCTCACACGCCGTTGTGGCGATCTCGACCTCTCGGGTCACCGCCGGCGTCGCCACGGTCGACAGGAGTCAATATCGCATTCTTGTCTCATCGCGCTGCGAGCGCGGCGCTGGCCAGCTCTTCGGCAGCGGCGACTGCGGCGGCGGTGTTGCTGAACCCCGTGTCGACGTACACCGTGAAGGCATCGGCGGCGCACACCCAGATCTCGGCAGGCGCTCCACCCCCCGTCTTGAGGTATGCATCGACGCCGAGCCCGTCGACCGACTCGGTGTACCCCGCCTGCCTGGGGACGTCGGCCTCGCAGAGCTCCGCGAGCTGGGCGAAGAACCCGGCGGTAGGCAGCCCTCCCCCACCGGGCCTGTATGTGCAGGTCGACTCGTCCTTCTCGACGCTGGCGCCGAGGATGTCTCCCACCTGCTCAGCGCTCAGCGGACAACCGAAGCCGGACCCGCCCCACCGTCCGTGGCGTCGGTGTCGTCCGAGCCGCCGCCGCCCGCGTCGCTAGGAGCCTGCCCGGCGTTGCTGCCGCCGTCGTCGTCATCGCCGCAGCCGACCGACAAGGCCAGTACAACCAGGATGCCGAGACCGAGCATCCAGCGTCTTCGTGATCTCACGCACAACCCCCATCTCGCTGAACCCCTCCCCGGCAGCCGCGCCTGGGTGTCGGTATCATCGCGCCCCTACACCTGAGTCACCAACGGACACGATGAGTCAGAGTCGGTGGCGACGGTGGTCGAGCGGGTCGTCCCCGTTCATGGCCCTCCCTCTACCGACCTCAGGTTCTCGGGGTCGAGGCGGGCGATCAGGGTTGCCGGGGCCACCATCCGGTAGGCGTCCTCGGTGATCTCGGCGATCTCGTCCCAGTCGATGGGGACGTCCAGGTAGACCCCCAGCCAGCCCCGATGACCCACGTAGGGCGGCACGAAGAACCGTTGCGGGTGGGCTGCGGTCATCGATTGCTGGTCCCCCGGTGGCGCGGCACACCAGAAGGCGAGGCGGTCGTCGTGGTGGTGGTCGGCGTAGGTGACGAAGGTCTTCCTGCCTCGGATGAACCAGGTGGGCTCGCCATGGCTGAGCCGTTCGGTCACCTCGGGAAACCGTCGGCACAGCCGGCGGAGACGGGGCAGCGGGTCGGTTGGCATCGGTCCATTGTGCCCGGAGGCTGCAGGGGTCGAGCCGGTGATCCACGCGGGGGCCGTTCCGAACGGGCAGACTGGCGGCGACGGACCTGGACAGGGAGACCTCGATGCGGAGCTTCGCCGGGCGCGACATCCTGTCGCTGAAGGACTTCGAACGGGCCGAGTTCGAGCACGTGTTTGCCGTGTGCGACCGGCTGGAGCCCATCGCCCGGGAGCGACGCAACACCGACCTGCTGGCTCACAAGACCCTGCTCACCGCCTTCTACCAGCCGTCGACGCGCACCCGGTTGGCCCACGAGGCGGCCATGCATCGCCTCGGCGGCCACGTGCTTGGATTCGCCGACCCCAAGATGACCAGGGCAGGCGACTTCTACCAGGAGTCGATCAAGGACACCGTGCACATGCTGGAGTACTACGGCGACGTCATCGTGATGCGCCACTTCGAGCAGGGAGCTCCCGCCGAGGCCGCCCGGTGGGCCAGCATCCCGGTGATCAACGCCGGCGATGGCTGGGGCGAGCACCCCACCCAGGTGCTCACCGACCTGTACACGGTGACCCGGGAGCACGGCGGCATCGACGGGCGCACCTTTGTCGCCATCGGTGACGGCCGGATGCGCACCATGCACTCGCTGGGCTACGCCCTCACCCAGTTCGACGTCGACCTGGTGTTCATCTCCCCCGAGGAGATGGCGGTCACCGACGACTTCCTCGGCGAGCTTGCCGACGGCAACCTGCACGCCCGGCGCGCCGAGCATATCGACGAGGTCATCGGCGAGGCTGACATCATCTACATGGAGCCGGTGGTGCAGGCCGACTACACCCGGTCCCGGGTCGAAGACACGGACGACAGGGGGACCACGCCGGCCAACTACCGGGTCACCCGGGAGGTGCTCACCAAGGCCAAGCGGGACAGCATCATCCTGCATTCGCTCCCCCGCATGGACGAGCTGCCCGCAGACGTCGACGCCACCCGCCACGCCCGCTACTGGCAGGAGGCCTACTTCGGGGTGGTGATGCGCATGGCGCTGCTGTCGCTGGTCCTCGGGGAGATGCAGTGACCACCGGGATGTCACGCGCCGTCGTCGCCATCGGAGGCAACTCGCTGATCAAGGATACCGACCACCAGACGGTGGAGGACCAGTACCAGGCGGCGTCGGAGACCACCTCGCACCTGGCGCCCCTGATCGAGGCGGGTTGGGACATCGTCATCGTCCATGGCAACGGACCCCAGGTGGGGTTCATCCTGCGCCGCTCCGAGCTGGCCGCCCACGAGCTGCACGAGGTGCCGCTCGACGCCTGCGGCGCCGACACCCAGGGGGCCATCGGGTACGCCCTGCAGCAGAACCTCCAGAACGATCTGCGCCGCATGGGGGTACCCAAGCGGGTGGTGACCATCGTCACCCAGGTGGAGGTGGACGCCGACGACCCCGCCTTCGCCAACCCATCCAAGCCCATCGGGTCGTTCATGGACGCCGCCAAGGCCGAGGAGCGGCGGTCCGCCGGATGGGCTGTGGCCGAGGACGCCGGGCGGGGATGGCGCCGGGTGGTGGCCTCGCCCCTCCCGCAGCGGATCGTGGAGCTGGACACCATCGCCGCCCTGCTCGACTCGGGGGCCACCGTCATCGCCGTCGGCGGCGGCGGGATCCCGGTGGTGGCCCAGCCCAACGGCGACCTGCGTGGCGTCCCCGCCGTCATCGACAAGGACCGGGCCGCCGCCCTGTTGGGGATATCGCTCGGTGCCGATCTGCTGTTGATCTCCACCGGGGTGGAGAAGGTCGCGCTGTACTTCGGCCAACCCGACCAGGTCGACCTCGACGAGATCACCATGGTCCAGGCCAAGGCATACCTGGCCGAAGGCATCCACTTTGCCAAGGGATCGATGGCGCCCAAGATCGAGGCGGCGATCTCGTTCCTCGACGGTGGCGGCGACCTAGTGATCATCACCGACCCTGAGCACATCGGAGAGGCGGTGGCCGGGATCGCCGGCACCCGGATCGTCCCATGACCCCACCGTGATCTCGCCGGCGGTCACCGCGCTGCGCTGCGTGCTGTGCGCCACGGAGTACCCACCGGCAGCCGATCGGTATGTGTGCGACGCCTGTGGCCCGGCGGGCACCCTGGATGTGGAGTACGACTGGGACCGGGTGTTGGCGGGATGGGGGCGAGAGGCGCTGGCGGCCGATCCCGATTCGACGATGTGGCGATGGGGACCGATGCTGCCGCTGGCCACCGACGCCATGCGGTCTTCGCTGGCCATCGGGGCCACCCCGGTGTACGAAGCGCCCCGGCTGGCGGCGGCGGCGGGTGTGCGGCGGGTGTGGGTCAAGGACGAGGGTCGCCAGCCCACCGGCTCGCTCAAGGACCGGGCATCGGCGATGGTGGCGGCCATCGGAGCCGGGTTCGGGGCCGAGGTCATCACCACCGCCAGCACCGGCAACGCCGCCTCCGCCCTGGCCGGGGTGACGGCCAGCATGGGTCTGCGCAGCGTGATCTTCGTCCCGGAGGCGGCGCCGCCAGCCAAGGTGACCCAGTTGCTCGCCTACGGTGCCACCGTGATGCTGGTGCAGGGTGGCTACTCCGCTGCCTTCGAGCTGTCCCAGCAGGCCGTGGCCCGCTATGGCTGGTACGACCGCAACACCGGGATCAACCCCTACACCACCGAGGGCAAGAAGACGGCGCTGCTCGAACTGGCCGAGCAGCTGGGCTGGTCGATGCCCGACGCCGTGTTCGTGGCGGTGGGTGACGGGTCGATCATCGGCGGGCTGCACAAGGGTTTGGTGGAGTTGCACCGGCTGGGCTGGATCGACCGCATCCCCCGGCTGTTCGGGGTGCAGGCGGCGGGCAGCGACTACCTGGCGCAGGCGTATGAGTCGGGCGAGGAGGTAGCGGCCAAGCCGGCGATCGCGGCGCACACCGTCGCCGACTCGATCTCCGCCGACCTGCCCCGCGATCGGGTGAAGGCGATGCGGGCGGTGCGCCACACTGGGGGCACATTTGTCCGGGTGCCCGACGAGGCCATCTTGGCCGCCATTGCTGTGCTGGCCCGAGGATGCGGGGTGTTCGCCGAGCCGGCGGCGGCCGCCGCCTGGGCAGGAGTGGAGCGTGCGGTCGCCGACGGTCTGCTCGACGGTGACGCCACCGTGGCGGTGCTCGCCACCGGCAGCGGGCTCAAGGACGTGGCCGCCGCGCAACGAGCGGTGGCCGCCGCCGGGTCCCGACCGATGACCATCGAGCCCAACCTGGAGGCTCTCGAGCAGGCGCTGGAGGAACCGGGATGATCGACCTCACCATCGACGAAGCCACCCTGGCATCGGCGGTCGGACGGGCACGGGAGCGGTCCATCATGATCCCCACCTTCGCCCAGATGCGGGACCCGGGTCTGCTCCCCGGCGAGGTGACGGTCCGGCTGGGCGACGTCGGGCTGTGGGACCTCGACCCGGTCAATCTGTTCCGCATCACCTGGCACAACCAGCCCGTCGCCCGCGGCGGCGGCTTCGGCCCGGTGAACGTACTCGAGCTGCCCCCCGAGTTGACCGGGGTCCCCACCCGCATCTTGATGCTGGTGGGCAGGTGGTTCCCCACCGGGGCGCACAAGGTGGGGGCGGCGTTCGGGTGCCTGGTGCCCAGGCTGGTCACCGGCCAGTTCGACCCGACCACCCACAAGGCGGTGTGGCCGTCAACCGGCAACTACTGCCGGGGCGGTGCCTACGACTCCAACCTGCTGGGCTGCGAGTCGATCGCCATCCTCCCCGAGGGGATGAGCCAGGAACGGTTCGCCTGGCTGGAGTCGGTGGCCGGGGATGTCATCAGGACCCCGGGCTCGGAGTCGAATGTCAAGGAGATCTTCGACAAGTGTTGGGAGCTGCGGCGCTCCGGGCAGGACCTGGTGATCTTCAACCAGTTCGACGAGTTCGGGAACTACCTGTGGCACCACGCCGTCACCGGTCCCGCCATGGAGGAGGCCATCGAGGCGGCACTCCGACCCGGTGAGCGTTACCGGGGAGTGGCGCTGACCACCGGATCGGCGGGAACCATCGCCGCCGGTGACTACCTCAAGCAGCGCTATCCAACCTCGCTGATTGCCGCCGCCGAGGCGGTGCAGTGCCCCACCATGCTGTACAACGGGTACGGCGAGCACCGCATCGAGGGCATCGGCGACAAGCACATCCCGTGGGTGCACGACGTGGCCAACACCGACCTCGCCATCGGCGTCGACGACGAGGCGACTGTGTCGCTGCTGCGGGTGTTCAACGAGCCCGCCGGCAAGGCCTATCTGGTCGACCAAGGGGTCAAGCCCGATCTGGTGGAGCAGCTCCCCCTGCTCGGCATCTCGGCGGTGGGCAACCTGCTGGCGGCCGTCAAACTGGCCAAACACCACGAGATGACCGGGCGCGATCTGCTGGTGACCGTTGCCACCGACTCCATGGAGATGTATGGCAGCCGGCTGGCCGAGCTCACCGAGCGGCGGGGCGCGCTCACCACGCTGGATGCAGCCGCTGCCTTCCACCGCCACCTGCTGGGGGTGGCCACCGACCACGTCCGCGAGCTGGGCTACTGGGACCGCAAGCGCATCCACAACCTCAAGTACTACACCTGGGTGGAGCAGCAGGGGAAGACCGCCGCCGAGCTCGACGCCCAATGGCACGACCCCGACTACTGGACATCGATCCAGACGCAGGTCGAACCCATCGACCGGCTCATCGACCGCTTCAACCAGCTGGTGGCCGAGCCTCCTGTGGCCTGATCACCTCGACGGGTGACGGCCGCGACCACTCCGACCTGGGAATCCAGCGGTACTCCGTCAACAAGGTCATCCCCGCGGCTGCCGACGAGAGTCCCGACCTCCGCGGCAAGCTCGGCGTCTGACCCGGCGACGCCCTCCATCGAGGTCACCGGCTCTACCCGGAGGCACTGTCGCCGCCCAGCTCGACGGTTATCTCGAGGCCGCCCTCGGGCAGGTTGCGGGCGCGCACCCCGCCACCGTGGGAAGCGGCGACGGCAGCGACGATCGATAGCCCGAGACCGACGGAACCAGGACGCGATGCGGCCCGGGTATAGCGATCGAACAGGGTGGCCAGCGTCTGTGCCTCGGCACCCGGCCCGGTGTCGCGCACGATCAGGATGGCGCCGCGCGTGCCGGGCTCGGCGAGGATGCTCACCGCGCCCCCGGCAGGCGTGTGCCGCAGCGCGTTGTCGAGTAGGTTGGCCAGCGCTCGCTCGATGGCGGGGGCGTCGCCGCTGATGGTGGCGGTACCGCTGGCGGTCAGCGTCACGCTGCGTGCCGTGGCGACGGTGCCGAACCGCTGGACCGCGGCCG
>JACDBE010000261.1 GCA_013695075.1 Acidimicrobiia bacterium | reverse complement strand
GGGGGCGGGGGCGGGGGCCGCCTCCTTGGCGGCGGCGGCCACGGACTCGGTGATCTCGCGGTCCATGGCGGTCTCGGTGGCCTCGTCGAGGAGGCGGGACTCCACCAGGTACTGGCGCAACCGGGTGACGGGGTCCTTGCGCCGCCACAGGTCGACCTCCTCGGCGGAGCGGTACAGCTTGTCGTCGTCGTCGGAGGTGTGGGCGTAGTAGCGGTAGGTCATCGCCTCCACCAGGGTGGGGCCGTCGCCGTCGCGGGCCCGCTGCACCGCCGCCGACATCACCCCGTACACCGCCAGGGCGTCGTTGCCGTCGACCTCGACCCCGGGCATGCCGTAGCCGGCGGCCCGATCGACGATCGACCCGGCCACCTCCTGGATGACCGGCACCGAGATGGCGTACAGGTTGTTCTCGATCAGGAACACCATCGGCAGCTTGTGGATGCCGGCGAAGTTCATCGCCTCGTGCCAGTCGCCCTCCGAGGTGGCGCCCTCGCCGGACGACACCATGACCACCCCCGGCAGCTCGTTGAGCTGGAGCCAGTAGGCGATGCCGCAGGCGTGGGGGAACTGGGTGGCGATGACCGATGAATGGGTGAAGATGTTGACGTTGGGCTCCGACCAGTGGTTGGGCATCTGACGCCCGCCGCTGGCGGGATCGTCCGCCTTGGAGAACACCGACAGGAACATGTCCATCGGGGTGACCCCCGCCGCCAGGTTGAAGGCGACGTCGCGGTAGTAGGGCAGCGCCCAGTCGGTGCTCAGGTCGAGAGCGAAGGCGGTGGCCACCTGGGCGGCCTCGTGACCGGCGGCCGACAGCACGAAGGGGACCCGGCCCTGGCGGTTGAGCGTCCACATCCGCTCGTCGACGCGGCGCGCCAGCAGCATGGCCCGGTACATGTCGACGATCCGGTCGTCGTCGAGACCGAGCGCCCTGTGGTCACGTACGTTGTCGAGCTCGAGCATTCCGGGGGCCTCCTAGCGGTAACGGTGTCGGAGGGGACCGACGCTGGCGATGCGTTCCTCGGCGACCTCCTCGGCCGCCCGGTGGGGGTTGATCCCGCGCTGTTCGGCTCGGTCGAGGATGGCGGTCACCGCTGCCTTGATCCGGTCGATGGCCAGCCCGGCCGACTCCGGCCGGTATCCGTCCACACCGCTGGCGACGTCGATGATGCCCCCGGAGTTCACCACGAAGTCGGGGGCGTACAGGATTCCGTTGGCGGTGAGCCGGTCGGCGTCACCTTCCTCGGCGAGCTGGTTGTTGGCCGAGCCGACCACGGCGGCGCAGCGAAGCCGGGGGATGGTGTCGGCGGACAGCGAGGCGCCCAGAGCGCACGGGGCGAAGATGTCGCATTCCGTGTCGTAGATGTCGTCCAACCCGACGATCTTGGCGCCGTGGTCGGTGGCCACCGCATCCAGGGCTGCCTGGTTGACGTCGGTGGCGATGACGTTGGCGCCGAGTTCCACCAGCCGGGCAACCAAGTCGGAGCCCACCTTGCCCACACCCTGGACGGCTACCGTCCGATCGTTAAGAGCCTCGTTCCCCCACAGCCGCTCAGCGACGGCGCGCATGGCGGCCACCACCCCGCGGGCGGTGGCGGGCGACGGGTCTCCCGAGCCCCCGTCCTCCACCGGCAACCCGGCTACCCATCGGGTCTGGCGGCGGATCATCGCCATGTCTTCGGTGGTGGTTCCCACGTCCTGGGCGGTGATGTAGCGCCCGCCCAGGCTGTCGATGACGTTGCCGTAGGCCCGCAGCAGCCGCTCGGACTTGACGGTGTCGGCGTCGGCGACGATCACCGCCTTGCCGCCGCCGAGATCGAGACCCGCCGCCGCCGACTTGTAGGTCATGCCCTTGGACAGCCGGAGCACGTCGACGAGGGCGGCCTCCTCATCGGGGTACACAAAGAAGCGGGTCCCCCCGAGGGCGGGACCCAGTGCCGTGGAATGGATGGCGATGATGCTGCGAAGCCCGGATACTCGGTCGTAGCCGAACAGCACCTCTTCGTGGGTGTCTAGTCCGATGGCGTCGAATACGCCCACCATGCCTCCGGGTCTGTGGCGAGACCGCGAGTCTACCGGAGCGCGACGCTCAGATCCGAGCTTGGCCGCCGTCGCCTGCCTGGACGGTTCCGTATTCGGAAGGCTGCGAAACTGGAAGCTGCCGACCGTATGTGGAGGGATCGTGATGATCGACCAGTTGCTTGCCCCCGACAAGCGCCGCCTGTTTGTTGGGGGTGAGTGGTCCCCTGCTTCCGCCGGCGGCGAGTTCCCGGTGACCGATCCCTCCACCGCCGAGCCCTTCACCGCAGTGGCCGACGGCACGGTGGCCGACGCCCTCGATGCGGTATCCGCGGCTTTCGACGCCCTCGTCGTGTGGTCGGCGACGGCTCCCCGGGAACGGGGCGAGATGCTGCGCCGGGTGTTCGAGCTGATGATCGAGCGGCGCCAGCAGCTAGCGACGTTGATCACC
>JACDBE010000250.1 GCA_013695075.1 Acidimicrobiia bacterium | reverse complement strand
CGTGATCCATCCACCCGATGTCGTCATTGGCGACGAGGACGACACCTACCTGGTGGTGGCGGCGGACAAGGGCACCGCCACCTTCTCCGACACCGCCAATGCCATCGCCGCCCGCTACCGCTTCTGGCTGGGTGACGCCTTCGCCTCCGGCGGGTCGGCCGGATACGACCACAAGGCGCTGGGGATCACCGCCCGCGGCGCCTGGGAGTCGGTGAAGTGGCATTTCCGCGAGATCGGCGTCGACACCCAGACCGACCCGATCACGGTGGTGGGCATCGGCGACATGTCCGGGGACGTGTTCGGCAACGGGATGCTGCTGTCGCCCACCATCCGGCTGGTGGCCGCCTTCGACCACCGGGACATCTTCATCGACCCCAACCCGGAACCGGCGGTCTCCTTCGCCGAGCGGAGCCGGCTGTTCGCCCTGCCTCGCTCGTCGTGGCAGGACTACCGCCCCGACCTGATTTCGGAGGGCGGCGGGGTGTACCGGCGCAGCGCCAAGCGGGTGGACCTGTCCCCGCAGGCGATGGCGGCGCTGGGGTTGCACGACGCCACCCCGGTCACCCCCGACGAGGTGATCCGGGCCATTCTGGCCGCCCCCGTCGACCTGCTGTGGAACGGCGGCATCGGCACCTACGTCAAGGCCACCGACGAGACCCACGAGCAGGTGGGCGACCGGGTGAACGACGCCGTGAGGCGGGACGCCACCGAGCTGCGCTGCAAGGTGGTGGGGGAGGGTGGCAACCTCGGGTTCACCCAGCGGGGCCGCATCGAGTACGCCATGGCCGGTGGCCGGATCAACACCGACTTCATCGACAACTCCGCAGGGGTGCACTGCTCGGACCGTGAGGTCAACCTGAAGATCCTGCTGACCCTTGCCGAGGACCGGGGCGACATCGACCGCAAGGGTCGCGACGAGCTGGTCGCCGCCGTGGTCGACGACGTGGTGGCCCGCATCCTTTACGACAACTTCCTCCAGGCGCAGATCCTGGCCCAGGAGCAGGCGGCGTCGGCGGGCCGCGCCGAGGCGTACGAGGACCTGATGGTGCTGCTGGAGGGGGACGGGGCGCTCGACCGCAAGAACGAGCGGCTGCCATCCACCGAGGACATGACCGAGCGGGCCCGCGAGGGGGTGGGACTGACCGGTCCCGAGCTGTCGGTGCTGCTGGCGTATGCCAAGCGAAACCTGCGCCAGTACGTCCTGGAATCGGATCTGCCCGACGAGCCGGTGTTCGCCGCCAAGCTGGAGCGCTACTTCCCCGAAGCGGTGGTGGAGCGCTTCGGCGACCTCATCGACAAGCACCCACTGCGGCGCGAGCTGCTCGCCATGATCCTGGCCAACGAGGTGGTCAACTCGCAGGGGATCATCTTCGTCAACCGGCTCATGGCCGACGCCGGGGCTCGTCCCGACCGGGTGGTGCGGGCATACGAGATCGCCCGTGCCGTCACCGACGCCGCCGAGCGGTGGGCCCAGGTGGAGGGGTTGATCGCATCGATGCCGGTGGAGGTGGAGCGGATGCTGCTGTCGGGGATCGACGGGTTGGTGGAGGCGGTGACCCGCTGGCACCTGCGCAACCCGTCGACCGAGCCGCTGGACCGGGTGATGGAACCCTCCCGGGCGGCGTTCCGTGAGCTGGCAACCACCATGCACACCCTGGCACCGCCCGAGATCCGCCAGCAGAACGAGGAACGGGTGGAGGCGTGGCGCCAGCTCGGCGTTCCCGAGGAGTTGGCCAGGAGCCAGGTGTACGTCGACGAGCTGTCCCACGCTCCCGACATCATCGACGTGGCGCACCGCACCGGGCATTCGCTGGCCAACGTGGCGCGGATCTTCCTGGCGGTGGGGCCCATCTTCGAGATCGACTGGCTGGAGGCGCAACTGGATCGGATGCCGACGACCACCCGCTGGCAGCGGGCGGCGGCGCAGGCGGTTTCCGGTGACCTGGTGGAGCTGCGGCGGGAGCTGGCGGAACGGGTCATCGCCGAGGCCGGCGACGCCCCGCCCGAGGTGGCGTTGGAGGGTTACCTGGCGACGCGGGGACCGGAGCTGGGCAGGCTCAACAAGATCATGCGGGCCCTGGCGGTCGACGGGGTCGATGACGTCTCCGGGCTGGTCGTCGCCATCCGCCAGATCAAGAGCCTGGCCGAGTAGCCGGTCCGTGGAGCCAAGCAAGGACCCGCTGCCGGTTTTTCCCACCATCGTGGGCTCTGGTCGCTCGGGTACCACCCTGCTGCGCTCGATGCTCAACGCCCATCCCGAGCTGTCGATACCACGCGAGTCGCACTTCCTGGTGGACCTGGCGTCCACCGACGGCAGGCTTGTCGCCAACGACGACCTCGATGTCCCCGCCCTGGTCGACCGCTTGGGGAGCAATCCCTGGTTCCAGGCGTGGGACCTCGACCTGGCCGAGGTGGAGGCCCAGCTGGGGAAGACGGCGCCCGCAGACCTGGCCTCGGCGGTCCGGGTCGTCTATTCCACCTATGCCCACGCCCACGGCAAGACGAGGTACGGCGACAAGACCCCCAGCTACGTCATGCACATGCCCACCATCCTCGGGCTCCTTCCCGAGGCCCGGTTCGTCCATCTCATCAGGGACGGGCGCGATGTCGCCCTGTCGTTCCTGGACGCCTCCTTCGGGCCGGACACGGTGGAGGAGGCGGCGCTGCACTGGAAGCAACGGGTACGACGGGGCCGGTCTGCCGGCAGGCAGCTCGGGCCGGGACGGTACCTGGAGGTGTTCTACGAGGACCTAGTGACCCGACCGGAGGACGCCCTAGGCGCCATCTGCGCCTTCCTCGACCTGCCGTACCACCCGCAGATGCTGCGCTACCGCGAGCTGCTCGACGACTTCATACCGACGGTCGATGCCCTTCCCTCCCACCATGAGAACCTGGCCAAGGCGCCCCGCGTCACCAGGAGCTGGCAGCAGGAGATGAGCGGCCACCAGGTCGCCCGCTTCGAGCTGCTCGGCGGAGGCGAGCTGCGCCGGGCCAACTACCAGCTGTCCGGTGTCCGTCCCACCCCGGCCGACGTCTACCACGCCGCCGGCACTTACACCGCCTGGCAGACCCGCCGCTTCAAGAAGAAGCTTGGCGCGGCGTCGTAACGGGAGCGCGTGGACCCCTTGTCCGATTCTTAGGACCGAAACGGACCGGTGGCGGCGCGTTTCGGTCCTAAGAATCTGCTCCCGGGGTCTGAAGGGCCTGTCGGTGGGAGCGGGCCTGCAGCTGCTGTGTCGTGGGTTTGGCCGGGTGGGGGGGCGTTCCTAATCTCACCGATCGAGAGGAGGCCTCCCCGGTGACGCTGGTTGACTACCTGCCCATCGCCCTCATGATCATCCTGGCAGTGGGATTCTGCGTGGTGATGCTGCTGCTGTCGTGGAGGGTGGGGCCCCGGAACCCGACCCCGGAGAAGCTGGCACCGTACGAGTGCGGCATCGTCCCCCTCCAGGACCCGGTGGAGCGCTTCCCGGTCAAGTTCTACATGGTGGCCATGCTGTTCGTCATCTTCGACGTCGAGCTGATCTTCCTGTTCGCCTGGGCGGTGAACTTCGAGAGCTTCGGTTGGGCCGGGATCGGGGCCATGGCGATCTTCGTCGCCCTGCTGGTGGAGACGCTGGTCTACGTGTGGAAGCGGGGGGCGCTCGACTGGAACGTCGCCCGGCGGTTGCGTAACCGGCGGGTCGTCGCCCCCGACCCCGCCGAGAAGGCGGCGTAATGGCCGGTCCCGCCGAGGCGCCCGGCTTCCTGCTGTCCACCGTGCAGAAGGGCGTCAACTGGGCCCGCACCCGGTCGATGTTCCCCGCCTCGTTCGGGCTCGCCTGCTGCGCCATCGAGATGATGGGCACCGGCGCCGCCCACAACGACCTGGCACGCTTCGGGATGGAGGTGTTCCGCGCCTCGCCCCGGCAGGCGGACCTGATGGTGGTCTCGGGACGGGTCAGCCAGAAGATGGCCCCGGTGCTGCGCCAGGTGTACGACCAGATGCCCGACCCGAAGTGGGTGATCTCGATGGGAGCGTGCGCCTCCACGGGGGGCATGTTCAACAACTACGCCATCGTCCAAGGGGTCGACCAGATCGTCCCCGTCGACATCTACGTCCCCGGCTGCCCCCCGGGGCCGCAGTCGTTGATGCACGGGATCCTCACCCTGCACGACAAGATCATGAAGGGCGAGATCGCCAGCCCCATCGGTCATGGCACCTCCCGATGAGCGATCTCCCCACCGACACCGACACCACCGCCGCCGACACCGTTGCCGCCGCCCTCGATGCGCCCAACCCGGTGCGGGCGCTGCTCGCCGTTCATCCCGACGCCAGCCACGCCACCTTCACCCCCCGGGTGGGGCCCCCCCAGGACGTCGTGTCGGTGTCGGTGGAGGGATACCACGAACTGGTCGCCGGGCTGCGGGGCATCGGCTTCGACGGCTTCGTCGACCTGTGCGGGGTCGACTACCTGCGCCGCCGCCCTCGCTTCGAGGTGGTGGTCATCCTGCTGTCGCATCCGCGGCGCCGCCGGGTGCGGGTCCGGGTGGGGGTTCCGGCCGACGCTCCCCATCTGGCGACGATCAGCGACCTGTATCCCGGGGCCAACTTCTACGAGCGGGAGACGTACGACATGTTCGGCATCGTCTTCGACGGCCATCCCGACCTCACCCGCATCCTGATGCCGGACGACTGGGAGGGGCACCCGCTGCGCAAGGACTACGCCGTGGGCTCGGTCCCGGTCCAGTTCAAGGCGGCGCATCGGGCGACATGAGCGACACCCCCAACCTCGTCACCGGCGACCTGGAGACGCCGTCCATCGAACCGCCCGCAGAGGTGGCCGACGTCGACGCCGCCGCCGGGCGGAGACGGCGCGCCCTGGACCTGTGGATGTCGGGCACCGAGGAGTCGGCGTGGCTCCAGGGTGCCACCGCCGAAGGGGCCCAGGAACTGCTCCCCGCCGCCGAGGATCCCGCCCTCGCCGTGCAGCGGGGCACGGTGGTCACCGATGACTTCGTGGTGGAGGACACCACCGATGAGGACCAGCGCCAGATCATGAACATGGGGCCCCAGCACCCCTCCACCCACGGGGTGCTCCGTTTGCAACTGGAGGTGGAGGGGGAGACCATCCGGCGGGTCAAGCCCATCATCGGCTACCTGCACACCGGGATGGAGAAGACCGGCGAGACGCTCACCTGGTTGCAGGGCCCTACCAACGTCACCCGGATGGACTACCTGTCGCCGCTGCACAACGAGCTGGCGTTCTCGCTGGCGGTGGAGCAGCTCCTCGACGTCGCCATCCCGCCGCGGGCCGACGCCATCAGGGTGCTGATGACCGAGCTCAACCGGGTGGCCAGCCACCTGCTGTTCCTGGCCACCTTCGGGCTCGACATCGGCGCCCTGTCGATGATGATCTACGGGTGGCGGGATCGCGAGGCGGTGCTCGGCTTCTTCGAGAAGGTCACCGGGCTGCGGATGAACCACAACTACATCCGCCCCGGCGGGGTCGCCGCCGATCTCCCCGACGGCTGGGAGGACGACGTCGAGGAGATCCTCACCATCGTCCCCCAGGGACTGGCCGAGTACGAGGAGCTGCTCAACGACAACCCCATCTTCATCGACCGCACTCAGGGCGTCGGGGTCATCACGCCCGCCGAGTGCCAGGCGTACGGGGTGACCGGGCCCAACGCCCGGGCATCGGGGATCGACTGGGACCTGCGCAAGGTGTTCCCCTACAGCGGCGTCGAGCGGTACCGATTCTCGGTCCCGCTGGGGCGGCACGGCGACACCTACGATCGCTACCTGGTGCGGGTGGGGGAGGTCAAGGAGTCGCTGGGCATTGTGCGCCAGGTGATGGAGACCATGCCGGCCGGCGACTACCGCAGCGAGGACCGCAAGGTGACGCCACCGCCTCGCAAGCGGATCGACGAGTCGATGGAGGCCCTCATCCACCACTTCAAGATTTTTACCGAGGGCTTCAAGGTGCCCGCCGGCGAGGTGTATCAGGCGGTGGAGAGCGCCCGCGGCGAGCTTGGCGTGTACATCGTCTCCAACGGCGGCGCCAAGCCGTGGCGCCTCCACGTGCGGGGCCCTTCCTTCGCCCACGTCCAGGCGCTGCCGGCGATGATGACCGACTCGCTGGTGGCCGATGTCGTCGCCACCCTGGCCTCGTCGGACCCGGTGCTGGGGGACGTCGACCGATGACCCGACCGATGACCCAACCAATGACTCAGGGCACCACGGTGGCCATCGACAAGATCGTCCCCGGGTGGAGCGCCCCCAACCGGGAGCGGGCCCGGTGGCTGCTGGAGCGCTACCCGCAGCGGCGGTCGGCGCTGATGCCGCTGCTGTACCTGGCGCAGCTGGAGCACGGTCACCTCACCGACGAGGCGCAACGCCAGGTGGCCGAGCTCACCGGGCTCACCGCCGCCCAGGTGCTGGCCGTGTCCAGCTTCTACACCATGTACAAGCGGGACCACGTGGGGCGCTATCTGATCTCCGTGTGCACCTCGATCTCGTGCTACCTACTCGGCGGCGACGACGTGCTGGAGGCGGTGGAGATCCAGGCCGGGGCTCACGACGGGGAGACCTCCCCCGACGGGTTGTTCACCGTGGAGCACGTCGAGTGCCTCGGCGCCTGCGGCGGCGCCCCGGCGGTGCAGGTCAACTACGAGATGATCGAGGGGGTGAGACCGGAAAAGGCGCGGGGGTTGTGCGACTGGCTGCGCACCGCCTCCCCGCAGGTGGTGTTCGGCGACGAGATGCAGGCGCTGTTCGGCGGCCAGCGATCCTTCGACTGGGGACCGTCGGAGACCGAGGGGGCCATCGCCCCGGTGCCGGCTTTCGGGCCGTATGGGTCGGTGGGGGGATCGTCGTGACCGACTTCCCCCGCATCCTCACCCGTCTGATGACCGAGCATCCCTCCGACTCGCACACCATGGCCCGCTACGAGGACAGCGGCGGCTACCAGGCGCTGCGCCACGGGCTGGCGATGGCGCCCGCCGACGTCGCCGCCGTCATCAAGGCATCCAACATCAGGGGCCGGGGTGGCGCCGGGTTTCCCACCGGGGTCAAGTGGGGATTCCTGGCCCCAGCCACCCCCCGCTACCTGGTGATCAACGGCGACGAGTCCGAGCCGGGCACCTTCAAGGATCGCCAGCTACTCGAACGCGACCCGCACGCCCTCATCGAGGGGGTGATCCTGTCGGCGTACGCCCTTGGCTGCAACCACGCCTTCATCTACATCAGGGGCGAGTACCCGAAGCCGGCCCGCCGGGTGCAGCACGCCGTCGACGACGCCTACGCCGCCGGCTACCTGGGTGGCGACATCCTCGGCTCCGGGTTCGATGTGGAGGTGACCGTCCACCTCGGCGCCGGCGCCTACATCTGCGGCGAGGAGACCGCCATGCTCAACTCGCTGGAGGGGTTGCGGGGCGAGCCCAGGATCAAGCCGCCGTTCCCCGCCGTGCAGGGGCTGTACGCCAAGCCGACCATCGTCAACAACGTGGAGACCATCGCCAACGTGCCGTGGATGGTGCGCAACGGGGGCGGGGCGTATGCCGCCATCGGACCGCAGGGATCGTCGGGGACCCGGCTCTTCTCGCTGTCGGGGCACGTCAACCGTCCCGGCAACTACGAGATCGTGATGGGGATGACCTGGGGCGAGTTCATCGAGGACCTGGGTGGCGGGGTCCGCAACGGTCGGGCGCTGAAGACCTGGATCCCCGGCGGCGCCTCCGCCCCCTGGTTCGTTCCCGACGAGCACCTGCACCTGCCGGTGACCATCGACGACACCGGCAAGGCCGGCTCCATGCTGGGGTCGGGGGCGGTGGTGGTGATGGACGAGACCACCAACGTGGTGGCCGCCGCCCACCGGATGGTGCGGTTCTTCGCCCACGAGTCCTGCGGGCTGTGCACCCCGTGCCGGGAGGGCTGCGACTGGTTGGAGCGGATGCTGTGGCGGATCCTCAACGGGCACGGCCGACCCTACGACCTGGAGATGCTGCTCGACGTGTGCGACAACATCAGCCCCGGGCTGCGCTGGCCGCCGGCGCAGACCACCATCTGCCCGCTGGGCCCGTCGGCGGTGCAGCCGGTGCGGTCGATCCTCACCTGGTTCCGCGACGAGGTTGAGGCGATGATCGGGGCCGGTCGTGGCGTGGAGGGGGCCCTGGTTGGCTGATCCCCCCGCCGAGGTGCGGGTCACCATCGACGGGGTGGAGCGGCGGGTGCCCGCCGGCCGGTTGCTCATCGCCGCTGCCGAGGACAACGGCACCTACATCCCCCGCTTCTGCTGGCACCCCCGGATGGAGCCGGTGGGGATGTGCCGCATGTGTCTGGTGGAGATCGAGGGACCGCGGGGCAAGCTGCTCACCACCTCGTGCACCACACCGGTGACCGACGGCATGGTGGTCGACACCGCCTCGGCGGTGGTCACCAAGGCCCAGGAGGGGGTGCTCGAGTTCCTGCTGATCAACCACCCGCTCGACTGCCCGGTGTGCGACCGGGGCGGCGAATGCCCGTTGCAGGACCAGACGATGGCGTACGGCCCGGGGGAGAGTCGGTTCGTCGAACCCAAGCGGCACTTCGAAAAGCCCATCGCCATCAGCGAGCTGGTGCTGCTCGACCGGGAGCGGTGCATCCTGTGTGCCCGCTGCACCCGCTTCTCCGAGGAGATCTCCGGCGATCCGCTCATCGAGTTCGTGGAGCGGGGCAACATGACCCAGATCCTCACCTTCCCCGATGAGCCGTTCGCCTCGTACTTCTCCGGCAACACCGTGCAGATCTGCCCGGTGGGGGCGCTCACCGCCAAGCCGTACCGGTTCCGGGCCCGCCCCTGGGACCTGGAGGCGGTGGAGTCGGTGTCGCTGGTGGACGCCGTCCATTCCAAGATCACCATCCAGGCCAGCCAGAACCAGGTGGTGCGCATCAACGGGGTCGACAACGACCCCACCAACCACGGTTGGCTGTCCGACAAGGACCGGTTCATCCTCGACTACCTGGGATCGAGCGAACGGGTGACCGTGCCCCTGGTGCGACGCAACGGGGAGCTGGAGGAGTCCACCTGGGGCGATGCCATCGCCCTGGTGGCGGAGCGGCTGGGCGCCGTCCCCGGTGACGCCGTCGGCGCCATCGGCGGTGCCCACGCCACCAACGAGGAGGCCTACCTGTGGGGCCGGTTCCTGCGCACCGTGGTGGAGACCCCCCACATCGATGCCCAGATGGGTGACGGGCTCGACCCGGCGCTGCTGGTGGGGTTGTCCCCGCGGGGCACCATCGACGACCTGGAACGGGCCAGGATCATCCTGCTGTGGGCCGGCGACCTCAAGGAGGAGCTGCCGGTGCTGTACCTGCGGGTGCGTCGCGCCGCCACCATGCTGGGGGCGACGCTGGTGGTGGTCCACCCCCGGCGCACCGGTCTCCACGACGTTGCCGGCCACGTGGTCACCTACCGCCCCAGCGACGGACCCGACGTGCTG
>JACDBE010000249.1 GCA_013695075.1 Acidimicrobiia bacterium | reverse complement strand
GCGAGCCTCGCTCGATTCGATGGCGACCGTGACCACCATGTTGGGGAAGACCACGCCGTTGCGGAGGGGGAGCACCGGAAGCGTTTGCGTGAGGGTTTCTGCCACATTCGATCCTTTCGCCAATGGGGCAACTGTAACACTGTAATCGGCACGTCCATTCCGACCTGATGAGAAAATCTGCATCGCAGGCGCGCAGGTTTACCCAGCACCTGACGAACTTTGAGTGCTCAAAGTTGGGGGTGGCAGGCGGTCAGCCGACCGGTTGCAGGACCGGACTGGGGCGGTGGCGCGCTGGGGGGTGCCGGGATGCGCCGAGGACCTGCCCCGAGTATCGTCGGTCGGGTCCTGCCCGGGGACCGATCCCTCCCCGCCTCGCTTCGGCGTTTGGGGCCGCTGGGTACCCTGACGGCCTGATGGCCTACCGGATCCCGGACCAACACTCGCTCGACGGTTTGGAGGAGTGGTGGTCGGCGCGGTGGGAGGAGACCGGCGTCTACCGGTTCGACCGTTCCCGACCCCGCGGTGAGGTGTTCTCCATCGACACCCCCCCGCCGACGGTCAGCGGGTCGTTGCACATCGGCCACGTGCTCTCGTACACCCATACCGACGTCATCGCCCGCTACCGGAGGATGCGGGGCGACGAGGTGTTCTACCCGATGGGCTTCGACGACAACGGGCTCCCCACCGAGCGCCGGGTGCAGAACCTGTACGGGATCCGCTGCGACCCGTCGCTGGCGTACCAGCCGGATCTGGAGCCTCCGGACACCCCGCCCCACCCGCCGCTGGCGGTGAGCCGGCGCAACTTCATCGACCTGTGCCGGGCGCGCACCGAGATCGACGAGGCCGCCTACGAGCACCTGTGGCGCTATCTCGGTCTGTCGGTCGATTGGAGCCATCGCTACACCACCATCGACATCCGATCGCAGCGGGCGGCGCAGCGAGGGTTCCTGCGCAACCTGGCCCGGGGCGAGGCCTACCAGCAACTGGCTCCGGTGCTGTGGGACGTGGACTTCGAGACCGCCGTTGCCCAGGCCGAGCTGGAGGACCGGGAGCGTCCCGCCGCCCTCCACCGGATCCGCTTCGCCACCGGCACCGGGCCGGTGGAGGTGGAAACCACCCGTCCCGAGCTGGTGGTGGCCTGCGTTGCCCTGGTTGTGCACCCCGACGATGGAGGCGCCGCTGACCTGGTAGGGACAACGGTGCGGTCCCCGGTGTTCGATGTCGAGGTGCCGGTGCTGGCGCATCGGCTGGCCGATCCCGGCAAGGGGACCGGCATCGCCATGGTGTGCACCTTCGGCGATACCACCGATGTCGTCTGGTGGCGGGACCTCGATCTCCCCACCCGCGGGGTGCTTGGTCGTGACGGGCGGTTCCTCGAGGAGACACCGGCTTGGTTGAGCGGGGAGGCCGTCGCCGCCTACCGCCTGCTGGCGGGCCGCACGGTGGCCCAGGCGCGACGGGCCATCGTCGACCTGATGACCGCCTCGGGGGAAATGGATCCCGATCCGCGGTCCATCACCCATCCTGTCAGGTTCTACGAGCGGGGGGAGCGGCCGCTGGAGATCGTCACCAGCCGGCAGTGGTACCTGCGCAACGGGGGGCGGAATCCAGAGCTGCGCACCCGGCTGCGGGAGCGGGGCACCGAGCTGACCTGGGTCCCGGAGTACATGCGGGTCCGTTACCAGCATTGGGTGGACGGGCTCACCGGGGATTGGCTGATCTCCCGGCAGCGATTCTTCGGGGTGCCCTTCCCGGTGTGGTACCCAGTGGGGGACGACGGGGTGGTCGACCGGAGCCGGCCCATCCTTCCCGACGAGGGAGATCTTCCGGTGGACCCCCAGGCGCAGGCTCCGCCCGGCTACACCGACGACCAGCGCGCTATCCCTGGGGGGTTTGCCGGCGACCCGGACGTCATGGACACCTGGGCGACGTCGTCGCTGTCCCCGTACATCGTCACCGGATGGGAGGAGGACCCAGAGCTGTCGGCGGCGACCTTCCCCATGGACCTGCGCCCCCAGGGCCACGACATCATCCGAACCTGGCTGTTCGCGTCGGTGGTGCGGGCCCATCTCGAGGATGATGTCCTGCCGTGGCGGGTGGCGGCGTTGTCCGGCTTCGTGGCCAACCCGGAGCGGCGCAAGATGTCGAAGTCGAAGGGCAACGTGGTGGCCCCGATGGATCTGCTGGAGCGGTACGGGTCGGACGGGGTGCGCTACTGGGCGGCACGGGGACGCCCCGGCGCCGATGCCCTCTTCGACGAGGGGCAGATGCGGGTGGGACGGCGGCTGGCCACCAAGCTGCTCAACGCCTCCCGGCTGGTGCTGGGGCTGGGCGACCCGGATGAGGTGGAAGCTCCCGTTGCTCACGCCATCGACCGGGCCATGCTCACCCGGCTGGCGGGTACGGTGACCGGGGCCACCGCGGCGCTGGAGCACTTCGAGTACACCGCCGCCCTCGACCAGGCCGAGAGCGAGTTCTGGTGGTGGGCGGACAACTATCTGGAGCTGGTCAAGGGTCGGGCGAGGCGGTCCGGTCCGGACGCTCAATCGGGGCGTAGCGCCATGCGCTCGGCGCTGTCCACCTTCCTCCGCCTCTTCGCCCCGTTCCTCCCCTTCGTCACCGAGGAGGTGTGGTCGTGGTGGCAGGAGGGGTCCATCCACCGGGCCCCCTGGCCGGATGCCGGGTCGCTTCCCGACGATGGCGACGTCGACGGATTGGAGGCGTTGGTGGCGGTGCTCGGCGAGGTGCGCCGCGCCAAGACGGAGGCGGCGGTGTCGATGCGAGCCCCGGTGGAGATCCTCGAGGTGACCGGTTCCCCCGCCCAGCTGGAGGCGATGGGGCCCGGACTCGACGACCTTGCCCTGGCGGCCAACGCCCCCACGGTGAAGGTGCGGGCCACCGACGGGCCGCCGGGCGCCGTGAAGGTGGTCCTGGCTCCGGCGGAGTGAGCCTGGCTCCTGTTGCCGCCGCTTGGTAGCGTTCGGTCCCGAGAACAAGGAGGCGGCACATGGTCTCCAGCAAGGCCGTCACCGTCGACGAGTACCTGGCCGAGTTGCCCGACGACCGCCGCCAACCGATAGAAACCGTGCGCCAGCTGATCCGCAAGCGGCTGCCGGCGGGCTATGAAGAGACTATGAACTGGGGCATGATCAGCTACGAGGTTCCGGCGCACATCTGATGCTGCATGGTGTAGCATCAGGCATCATGCCGCGGACCACCTTGGATCTCGATACCTCTGTGCTCGCCGAGTTGCGTCGTCGCAGTCAGCAGGAGGGCAAGAGCCTGGGAAGGGTTGTGTCGGAGCTTCTCGCCCCGGCCCTCGCCCAACGATCTGGTGACGGCGAAGACACCTTCAACTGGATTGCTCGAGACCTGGGGCGACCGCTCGTGGACCTCGAGGATCGTGACGCCGTTGAGGCTGTGCTTGACGGGC
>JACDBE010000244.1 GCA_013695075.1 Acidimicrobiia bacterium | reverse complement strand
CCTCCCCACCGTCCCAGCGCAGCGTCACCACTGCTCCTGGGTCGAGCTCGTGGCGCACCAGGGCCAGCCCCACCGGGGCCGACAGGGTGAGCGACTCGGCGATCGAGGTCACCACCCCCACGGTCCCCTGCCGGTCGGTGGCGGCCACGGCGTGGATCTCGGCCCCCACCGGTGGCAACACGTTGGTGGTGAGCCGGATTCCCCGCAACCTGCGGTTGACGTGACCGCGGGAGTCGATGCGGGCGACCAGCTCCTGGCCCAGGTAACAGCCCTTGGTGAAGTCGACGGCGTCGGTGACCAGGTCGGCCTCCTGGGCGATGGTCCGCTCGTCGATGTCGACCCCCATGATCGGCTCCCCGGCCTCGATGCGCACCGCATCGGCGGCCAACCGCCCGCAGCGGACACCCCCGGCGGCCACCAGGTCCTCTGCGGTAACCCCCACCACCGCCAACCTGGGCAGCGCCACCCGGGCGAAGGGGACCGCCGCCACCACCACCTCGCCGTGGCGGGACCAGCCGTCGGCTACCGGGCCACCGACCACGTCGGCAACCACCCGCTCCGCCACCGCACCCCAAACTTCAACCACAGGTCGAGGGTCGGCGGTGACGGTAGCCTCAACCCTGATCTTGAACCTGAGGAGGTCCTCGACCACCACCGCGCCGAAACCGGCGTCGGCCAGCAGACCCACCTCGTCCTCGCCGCGCCACACCAGGTGGGGGGCCCGCAGCTTTCCTTGCGGGGCGAGCAGCAATGAACGTGCCACGGTGGCCGGTTCCATGGGCGCCACCGCCTGGCTGATCAACCCGTCGAGGAACCGCACCGTGTCCGGGCCCCGGATCCACACCAGGTCGTGCCACCCGGTGACGACGCCCGCCCCGCGGCGCAACGCCAGGTACTCGCCGGTGACGTCGCCGAACGAGGCCGCCCCACCCCGGTCCGGGGATAGAACCGTCATACGTCGGCCAGCCCCTCCAGCCCCATCCTGATCAGCACTCGGCTGAACCAGGCGTTGAGCTCTACCACATTCCCGGTGACCAGCAGCACCCCGAACCCGGCCAAGAGCAGCCCGGACACCACGGTGATCGGCGTCATTAGGGGGCGCAATCGTTCGAAGGCGCGGTAGGCGCCGGCAATGGTCACCGCCGCCACCAGGAACGGAACCCCCAGACCAAGCGAGTAGAACATCAACACCACCATCCCCCGCCCCAACGTATCGCTGTTTGCACCTAGGGCAAGCGCCGCCGTCAGGAAGGGGCCGATGCAAGGGGTCCAGCCGAAGGCGAAGGCAGCTCCCATCAACGGCGAGGTGAATGCACCGAAGCGGTCGCCTCCGACACTGACACGACGTTCCCGCAGCAGCGGCAGCAGGAACCGGGGGGTCCACACCGCGGTGGCGGCAAGAAACAGCCCCATCACGATGATCACCCAACCGGAGATCGTCTGAAAGGCGGGGCCGGCCAGCAGCCGGCCCAGGCTCGATGCCGCCGCCCCGAACACCAGCACGAACACCGCGGTGAACCCCACCACGAACAGCGCCGTGGTCCTGGTCACCCGGGCAAGCGACACGTCGCCGTGGCGCAGGTCGTTGGCCGAGTACCCCGAGACCAGCCCCAGATAGCCGGGCACCATGGGCAGCACACAGGGAGACAGGAACGATGCCGCCCCGGCGGCGACGGCGGCGATAAGGCTCAGGTTGTCCATGGCGGGCAACTCCGGTCGATTCCGGGAATGCGGTCGGGGCGGCAACTGGCAGCAACAACTGCATCCCGACCCTCGCCATGTTCCCACGCCCTCGCACCGGTGACGACGGTTCCCGACCGGCTCCGGGTAACCTGCCCGGCCGGGCGGATCCACCGGCAGGGCGGAACGGAGAGGGCGATGCGGACAGCGGGACGGTCGATCCCGGGCTTCTCGGTGCGAGATCGACGCACGATCTTCCTCATGAGCGTCGCCGCCCTGGTGGTCGGCTATGGCGCCTCCGTCATCTCAGCGACCCTGCCAATTGCCCGGGTCGCCATGGACCTGAGCGAGGGCGCCATGTTCTGGATCTTCGGGATCACCCGGGCGCTTTCCCTGGCCGGCATCGCCTTCGCCTTCGCCGCCGACCGTCAGGGACGACGCGACGTATTTCTGGTTGCCCTTGCCCTGATCCCGGTGGGCAACCTGCTCGCCGGGCTACTCCCCAATCCGATCACGTTCACCATCGCTCAGGCCATCACCCGCATCGGGGTGGTCGGGGTGGCTTCGCTGGCCATCGTGATCCTGGCCGAGGAGCTGACACCCGGCGTCCGGGCGCTGGGCATCGGCATCTACGCCATTGCCGGCTCCATCGGGGCTGGTATCGGGTTGCTGCTCCTCCCCATCGCCGACGGCGGCGAGGACCGCTGGCGCATCCTCTTCGGGTTGACCGCATTGGGGCTGCTCGCCCTCCCCCTGATCAATCGATTCCTCGAGGAGAGCCGGGCGTTCCTGCGACCGGCCACCCGCTTCGGGTACAAGGCCATCATGGAGTCCAGCGAGGGGAGGTTCCTGTGGACGTTGGGGGGGATCGCCTTCCTGGTTGCCCTGTTCTCGTCGCCCACCTTCAACTTCGTGCTGGAGCGTCTGGTCAACGACCTGGAGTGGACGTCACGATCGGCCACGCTACTCCTGGTGATCGCCTCGGGGGTAGGCACCGTGGGGCTCCTGGTCGGGGGACGGTTGGCGGACCTGGTCGGTCGCCGCCAAGCCGCCGGGATCGGCATCGCCCTCGGGCTCATCGGCGGCGTCGGCTTCTACTTCGTCGACTCCCCCACGTTGCTGGCGCTGTCGATCTTCCTGGGCACGTTCGGGGCAACCATGCTCACCCCCGCTTTCGCCGCCCAGCGCTCCGAGCTATTCCCCACCCGGGTACGGGCCTCGGCCGCCGGGCTGATCACCAACGCCGGCATCGTCGGTTCGATTCTCGGGTTCGTCATCGGTGCTTTGGTGGTCGACTCCATCGGGCTGTCGAGGACCATCGGCTTCCTCGGGCTTGGGCTGTTGGTTGCGATATGGCTGGTGTTCCAGCTCCCCGAAACCAGGGGCCGGCACCTCATCGAGCGCGGCGGCGATGGATACGCCCCAGTGAGTGATCGCGATGAGCTGGCACGGGTGGACGAGGTCAACCCCCGCTAAGCGGCGACCAGTGGCAGCCGGTTGCGGTGCCACCACCCCAGCACCACCGCCCGCAGCACCATCAGCAGCACGATGCCCCACCACACCGCTGGCAGAGTGCCACCCAAGGGGACGATGGCCAGCATCCAGCCCATGACGGCCACCGCCGGGACCACGGTGGCCACCATGGCGATGGTGAAGTCGGTGGCACCCATCACGATGCCGTCCCAGGCGAACACCGCCCCCCCGATGACCTGGACCAGCACCAGCTGTGGGTAGACGGTCCCCAGGGCGGCAACCACCGTGCCATCAGGGCTGAACCAGCCTCCCAGCCAGGGGGCGGACAGCGCCAGCAGCCCGGCGATGGCGAGACCGGCGGCGGCGCCGAGCACCACCAGGCGCTCGGCCAGGCTGCGCACCTGACCGGGAGCCTTCTCCCCCACCGCCTTGCCCACCACCGACTGGGCGGCGATGGCCACCGCATCGAGCGCCAGCGACAGGAAGATGAACACCTGGTAGGCGATCTGGTGCGCCGCCAGGGCGGCGGTTCCCAGCCGGGCGGCGACGCTGGTGGCGGCGGTGAACACGGCGAGCAGACCGGCGGTGCGCAGCACCAGCCTGCTCCCGGCGGCGGCCAGGGCGGTGAAGTCGGCGCGCCGCGGTCGGGCCGGATGGAAGCCAAGCGGATCCCTGCGGCGCCACAGCATCACCCCGAGCAGCCCGGCACCGGTCGACTGGGCGATGACCGAGGCCCAGGCGGCTCCGGCGACCCCCCAGTCGAGCCCGAAGATGAGCAGCGGATCGAGCACCAGGTTGATGACGTTGAGCACCACCACCACCCGCCAAGGGGTCATGGCGTCCTGGGCGCCGCGGAAGATCCCGAAGCCGGCGGTGAGCAGCAGCACCGCCACCAAGCCCACCGCTCGGATCCGCAGGTAGGTGGTTGCCGGCGCCAGCACCTCATCGGAGGCACCCAGCCAGCCGAGCAGCGTCTCCGGAAGCAGCACCAGCACCGCCGTCGCCACCAGCCCCGCCGCCGCCGCCAGCAGCACGGCGGCGCTGGCCAGGCGCGACGCCGCCGCCCGGTCTCCCGCCCCGAGGCGGGAGGCGATCAGCGGGGTGGTGCCATACGCCAGGAAGTTGAAGCCTGCGACGGCGATGGCGAACAAGGTGGACGCCAGCGCCACCGCCGCCAGCGCCTGGGTCCCCAGCCGGCCCACGTAGGCGGTGTCGACCAGGGCTACCAGCGGGTCGGCGGCGAGGGCACCAAGCGCCGGGATTGCCAGCCGCAAGATGGCGGCGTCGAGGGGTGACCGCAGCAACCGACCGGCCACGTCAGCGGGTGGGGGCGAGGCGCTTGTCCGGCCACGGGCACAGGTCGCGCAGCGGGCACTCCCAGCAGCGGGGGCGCTTGGCGTCGCACACCTCACGCCCGAATTGGATGAACCGCATGGAGATACCCGACCAGCGCCGTTTCGGGTAGAGCGCCTTGAGGTCGGCCTCGATCTTGACCGGCTGGTCATTGGCGGTGAGCTCCAGTCGCCTGCTCACCCGGTGCACGTGGGTGTCGACGGCGATGGCCGGCTTGTCCCACGCCTCGGCGAGCACCACGCTGGCCGTCTTCCGCCCCACCCCGGGGAGCTCGGTGAGCGTGTCCAGGTCGTCGGGCACTGCCCCTCCATGGTGCTCGCTGATCGCCTGGGCCAGCCCGATGATCGACTTGGTCTTCTGCCGGTAGAACCCGGTGGGGTATATCACCGCCTCCACCTGTTCGGGGTTGGCGGCGGCCAGGTCCTCGGGCTGGGGCCAGCGGGCGAACACCTCGGGCGCCACCCGGTTCACCGTGTCGTCGAGGGTCTGGGCGGAGAGCACGGTGACCACCAGCAGCTGCCACACGTTCTGGTACTCCAGGGCGGTGCCGATCTGGGGGTAGCGGCGGGTCAGCCGGTTGAGCACCAGCCGGGCGCGGCGGCGCTGCTCGTCGCTTGGTTGTTGGGCAACGATGGCCGATGGCACGGGCGGGATGCCGGGCCGGTCAGCGAGGCTGGGGGGAACCCGCCGGCGTCACCTGCGATGCAGCGGTGGGCCCGGTGCCGGGTGGCGGGGTACGGCGCAATGTCTGCTGCTCGGCCAAGACGGCCTGGTGACGGGCCAGCACCTCGCGCTGCCGGGCCAGGTAGGCGCGGGCGGCCCGCTTGCGTTCGATCCGTCGCAGCAGCCTGACGCACAGGCGGATGATGGTCAGCACCACCGCCAGCACCAGGAACAGGGCGGCGACCAGCTCGAACCCGGCGAAGTAGCTGCTCCGGCAGGCGTCGAGGCCCTGCGGACACAACCCCCAACCGGTGCCGCCGTCCTTGAGGTCGGCGAGCACCGCCAGAGGCACCAGCGCCACCCCGATGGCGACGGCGATGAGCACGCCGACGGCAATCCGCAACCAGGTCATGGCGGGCAGGATACCGATGATTTCCCGCTGCGTCGGTCACTGGTCCGGCGCCTGCTACGGTGAATCACATCCCTGTAGTTCGATGCTCGTGACCGATGTGACCGCAAGAACCCAGCCCGTGGCCCACTTCAATGAGCCGTTCTCGGCGGCGGAGCGGGCCGTGCTGCGCCCCTACTTCACCGATCTCGACGGACCGGTCTTCGCCATCGTCAACCTGCCCGAGGTGGTGAAGGGCGCCCTGTTCGCCCGCTACAGCCGCTCCGCCAAGTCGGTGCGGCGGCTGTTCCTCGACGAGTTCGCCGAGCCCACCGAGCAGGGGGTCGCCGCCATCGCCGCCCAAGCCACCGCGGCTGGGGAGGTGGGCACCGCGCGAGCCGAGGCGCTATACCGGCGGGTGTTCTCCGACTACGGAGACGACTCGGTCGCCCAACTCGGCGGGGCCCATCTGGCGTGCGAGCAGGCCTCCAACGTGCTCACCAAGGTGTTGGAGCGGGGAAGGCTGGCCGCCTACCTGGAGCAGAGCACCCGGTACATCTTCTACGACCAGCGCCTCGGTGACCGCTTCCGCTACGTGACACCACCGGAGATCGCCTCCTCGACACACGCCGCCGCCTACGCCGACACCATGGAGTGGCTTTTCACCACCTATGCCACCCTGGTTGGTGACCTGGTGCCCTACTACCAGGCCGCCTTCCCCCAGCAGGAGGGTGACTCCGCCTTCACTTGGCGATCGTCCATACGCGCCAAGGCATGCGACGACCTGCGCGGGCTGTTACCGGCGTCGACCCTGTCCAACGTCGGCATCTTCGCCACGGGGCAGAGCTACGAGATGCTGCTGATGCGCATGGCGGCGCATCCCTCCGCCGAGGTAACCGGCTACGGGCGGCTGATGCTGGCCGAGCTGCGCAAAGTCATCCCGTCGTTCCTGCACCGGGTGGACAACCCGCAGCGCGGCGGGACGTGGGCCGGGTACTTCGGTTCCGTTGCCGCCAACCTCGATCGGCTCGCCACCACCGACATCGAGCCGGAGCCCCGCCCCGAGGTGACCCTGGTCGATTGGGACGCGGACGGAGAACTGAAGACGGCGGCGGCGGTGCTGTACCCGTACAGCGATCTACCAGACGATCAGTTACTAGCGGCGGTGGCCGCCATGAGCGAAACCGAGCGCGCCGCCCTCATCGCCGCCGCCGTGGGCGATCGCACCAACCGCAGGCACAAGCCGGGTCGGGGCATGGAACGCACCGGGTACCGCTTCGACATCCTGTGCGACTACGGGATCTTCCGCGACCTTCAGCGCCATCGAATGCTCACCATCGAGTGGCAACGGCTGTCACCGGCCCACGGCTACGTCACCCCGGAGGCTATCACCGACATCGGCGCCGGCACGGTGTGGGTGGAGGCCATGGAGCGGACGGCGGCCCTGTACGAGGCGGTCGCCGGCGACCTGGGGGTCGACATCGGGCAGTACGTCGTCCCGTTCGCCTACCGCATCCGGTTCGCGGTCCAGCTCGACGCCCGCGAGGCGTTCCACCTCATCGAGCTGCGCAGCCAGGCCGGCGGCCACGCCGACTACCGCCGCATCGCCCAGGAGATGCACCGCCTCATCGGCGAGCAGGCCGGCCATCGCCTCATCGCCGACGCCATGTCGTTCGTCGACCACGGCGATCATGATCTCGCCCGTCTACAGGGCGAGCGCCGCGCCGCCGCCAGACGGGCCGCCGCCGGTATGGCCGACCCCGACTGATCTTTGCCGGATGCCTTTGGGGCTTTGCCGCCACTGTCCGACGGCGGACCGGTGCTGTATACCGTGCTGGATATGCCGGCAACCAGGACACAGATCTACCTAACTGCTGAGCAGCGCCGGATCCTCGACGCCAGGGTGGATTGACCCGAGAGAACCAACGGCGACGGGGCGGCAGGACCGGTGGGGGCGGCACCTCCCGTCAGCGCAGGGGGATGCGAAGGACGAGGTGGTCGTCCTCCACTGACCACGAGGCGCTGCCCACCAGGGCGTAGTCGAGGTGGTCCTTCTCCATCTGCTCGATGAAGGTGCGCCGCGCTTCACCCTCCAGCGGGGGGACGCCCCGGGTGCGTACCGCTTCGGCCCGTGACCGGAACCTGGCGATGAAGTCGTCGACGTCGAGCTGGGCCATGTCTCGCCTCCTCGTCGGACCTCGCGTCCAGGGTAACCCGAGGCGGCCGGCGGGGCAGGAGGCGCACAGGTGGGCTGCCGGTAGCCTTGACCGGTGCTCGATCGCCGCCTCCTCCTGGTTTCCGGCAAGGGCGGGGTCGGCAAGTCGGCCGTCACCGCCTCCATCGCCATCGCCGCCGCCCGCACTGGTCGTCGGGTCCTGGCTCTGGGCATGGTCGACAGCCTGGGGTTGGCCGCCCATCTCGGGTTGGAGAACCTCACCCCGGAGCCGCGTCGGATCGCCCCCGGCATCCACGCCGCCGTCATCGACCGTGCTCAGGCGCTCGACGAATACCTTCGGTTACAGGTACGGGTGCCCCGCGGCGCCCCCACCCGGCAGCTGAGCCGGGCCCTCAACGTGCTTGTGGACACCGCACCGGGGGTGCGGGAGATCATCTCGATGGGCAAGCCCATCTACGAGGCCCAACAGTCGCGCTGGGACCTGGTGGTGGTCGACGCCCCTCCCCTCGGTCAGCTGCTGTCCTACCTGCGGGCGCCGGCCACCATCCACCGGTTGGTGTCCACCGGGATCGTGCAGAACCAGGCGGCGGCGATGCGGCGCTTCCTCACCGACGCCCGCCGCTGCGGGCTGGTGCTGGTGACCATCCCCGAGGAGCTCCCCATCGTGGAGACCGTGGAGTCGTTGGGTGACCTGGCCGAGGAGCCGCTCATCGACCTGGCGGTGGTAGCCGCCAACCGGGTGCTGCCCGAGCTGGGGGTGGCGGATGAGGTGGTGGCCGCCCTCCCCGACGGACCGATGCGCCACACCGCAGAACTCCACGCCACCCTGGAGGATCATCAGCGCTTCTGGCTGGATGCCCTGGGCGACGCCACCCGGCTGCCCTACCTGTTCGGGCTGGTGACCCCGGCCGAGGTCGCCGCCCAGCTCAGCGCCCACTGGGCGGACCAGGAATGAAGCGGACCGAGGTACTGCTGGTGGCCGGTGCCGGTGGAGTGGGCAAGACCACCCTGGCGGCGGCGGCGGCGGTGGTGTCGGCGGATGCGGGAGTGTCGACGTTGGTGATCACCGTCGACCCGGCCCGCCGCCTGGGAGACGCTCTCGGCATCGGCGGGTTGGGGAACCGCCCCGTCGACGTCGCCGATCGGGCCCAGCTATGGGCAGCGATGCTCGACGTCACCGCCTCCTGGGAGGCGATCGTCACCAGGCACGCCGAGCCGGAGGTGGCCCGGCGGCTGGTGGCCAATCCGTACTTCCGGGCCATCGCCGACCGGTTCCCGGCCGCCCAGGCATATGCCGCCGGCGAGCAGATGGCCGACTACGTCGACAGCGGGGCGTGGGACCGGGTCATCGTCGACACCCCACCGTCGGTGGGCGGCATCGACTTCGTGCTCGCTCCGGGGGCGATGAGCGAGCTGATCGGCGGCAGGCTGCTCACCTGGCTGACCGGCGCCGGGATCCCGGGGAGGCGGGCGCTGTACCGCATCACCGCCAAGCCGATGCTGCGGCTGGCCGACACCGTGCTCGGCGGACCCCTGCTCGAGGACATCGCCGAGTTCCTCCTCGACCTGCGCACCCTGTACGACGGGTTGTCGTCGCGGGCGTCCGAGGTAGAGCGCCTGCTACGCAACGCCCGCACCGTCCTGGTCACCACCGCCTCGCCGACACCGCTGCGCGAGGTGCGACGATTCCTCGACGAGCTGCCGGCAGCTGCCTTGGAGCCGGCGGCGGTGATCTTCAACCGGGCGCTCCCCGCCTCGTGGGGGGGAGCCACCCCGCCCACCGATGTCGACGGCATCGATCGGGCGGCGTGGACCGCCCTCCACGACAACCTGGTGCGGTGGGGTGCCGAGGCCCGTCACGAGGCCGACACCCGGCGGCAGTTCGCCGCCGCCTACCGGGTGCCGGTGGCGACGGTGCCGCTGCTCACCTCACCGCCCACCGATCTCGACGGCTTGGCCGGATTGGTCGACGCCGCCCCCGACCTCGCCCGCGCACTCCTCGGTTGACCGGAGGCGGTTACCTCGCCACCGTCACTCGCCGGGTTCGCCCGGCCCGGGTCCCGCCAGCTGGTGATAGGCGGGGATGGCCATCACCCGCTCCGCCAGCGAGTGGGCCAGCTCCTTTTCCGCCATGATCGCCTCGTCGACGCCATGCGCCAGCAGGTGCGCCACCTCGCCATCGCTGTGCGCCCGGGCCACCAGCGTCAGCGACGGGTTCATCACCCTCAGTTTCACCAGGGCCTCCCGGCCTCCAGCGGCTGGGGGATGGCCAGCACGGCGATCCTGGCCCGCTCCGGATGCGCCTCGGCGAGCACAACGCTGGAGGCGGCGTTGCCCCTTATGCCGGGGATCCCGTCGGCATGCGCCCGCTCCACCAGGTCGTCGTCGTCGTCGATGACGATGATCGGGACTCCCTGGCGGCGCAGGTCGTCGGCCACCACGCTCCCAACTCGGCCGAACCCGATGACGATGGCGTGGTCGCGCACGTCCCGGGGACGGTCCCGGCGGTGGCTTCGGCTCGGGGACTGGCGCCGCCGCCTCCCTGCTGGCGTGGCGGCGGTCCAGCGCCGAGAACAGGAACGGGTTGACCAGGATCGAGATCAGGGCGCCGGCCACGACGAGGTCCTGGCCCTCCGCCGGCAGGATGTCCAGCGTCACCGCCAGTGGCGGCCAGGATGAAGGAGAACTCACCGATCTGGGCCAGGCTGGTGGCAACGGTGAGGGCGGTGCCGGGGGGTGGCCGAACATGCGGACGATGGCGTGGGCCGCCACCGACTTGCCAAACACGATGATGAGGACGGTGGCCAGCACCTGCCACGGGCGTTCCAGCAGGATCGCCGGGTCGAACAGCATCCCCACCGCAACGAAGAACAGCACGGCAAAGGCGTCGCGCAGGGGCAGCGAGTCGTTGGCCGCCTTGGCGCTCAGCTCGGATTCGTTGAGCAGCATCCCGGCAAAGAAGGCGCCAAGTGCAAACGACGCATTGAACAGCCGGGCCGAGCCGAAGGCCACGCCGAGGGCGATGGCCAGCACCGCCAGGGTGAATAGCTCACGGGAGCCGGTAGCCGCCACCTTCTCCAGCGTCCATGGGATCACCCGGCGGCCGACGAGGAGCATCACCACCACGAAGGCGGCGACCCCGAGGAAGGTACCGCCCAGGGCGGCGAGGATGCCGGCGAGACCCTCGCCGCCGTCCCCTTCGGCAAGGGCCCCGGCAAGTGCCGGGAGGAGCACCAGGGCAAGCACCGTGACCAGGTCCTCGACGATCAGCCAGCCGATGGCGATCGTGCCCCGTCGCGTGTCCAGGAGCCGCCGATCCTCCAGGGCCCGCAACAGCACCACGGTGCTGGCCACCGACAACGCCAACCCCAACACCAGGCCCTCGAGCCAGCTCCAACCCAGCCCCCAGGCCATGGCCGAGCCGAGCAGGGTGGCGACGGTGATCTGGGCGACCGCCCCGGGGATGGCGATCGACCTCACCGCGATGAGGTCTTCGAGCGAGAAGTGCAGGCCAACCCCGAACATCAGCAGCATCACGCCGATCTCGGAGAGCTGCTGGGCCAGTCCCTGATCGGCGACGAACCCCGGAGTGAAGGGACCGACGAGGATGCCGGCGAGAAGGTATCCGACCAGCGGTGACAGCCGGAGCCGGTTGGCGATGGCTCCGAGCACGAAAGCCAGGGCGAGGCCGACGGCGATGATGTCGATCAGGTCGGTGTCATGCATCGAACATCGGCGGGTACGTGGGTCGTCCCATACGCCAGTGTCGCCGACGAGGGGCCCGGCGGCAAGCGACACCCCCGCTTGTGGATGCCCTTGGCCTTCTGAATGCAAAGATGGTGCTATCAGCCACCGCCCTGCATTAGGTTCGGCGCGCGCCGGACCGTCGCCGCTTCTCGATGCAAAGTTGGCGGTCTCAGCTGCCGCCCTGCATTAGGTTCGGCGCGCGTTGAATCGCCCTCGGCCGCCATGCTCAGAGCACCGCTCCCGAGCCGAGCAGGCCGCGCAGGTCGGCGAACAGCGAGGAGCGGGGCTCCACCCGGTGGTCGTCGCCGAGCCGCATCACCTTCTCCCCCGCTTCGGAATGCATGTGGAGGTACACCGTGGCCCGACCGGGGTGATGAGCCAGGACCTCCTTGAGCTGGTCGACCACGGTCCGGCTCAGCGCCACCGCCGCCACCCGCAGCCGCACCGTGTCCTCGGGCTCCAGCCGGGGTTCTTTGATGTCGCGGGCGACGAACTTGACGTCGTCGCCGCGGTGGTCGACCCGGCCGGACACCACCACCACGGCGTCCTCGCGCACCAGCGGA
This sequence comes from Acidimicrobiia bacterium, assembly GCA_013695075.1. Classification (GTDB taxonomy): domain Bacteria; phylum Actinomycetota; class Acidimicrobiia; order Spongiisociales; family UBA5794; genus JACDBE01. The sequence continues at coordinate 4,641 of JACDBE010000244.1, read as the reverse complement.
CCGGTCTTCTCCACGGTGGCGGGAAAGGCGATGACCTCGGTGGATCCCTCCAGGTCCTCCAAGGTGAAGAAGAGCATCGGCTCGCCCTTCTTGGTGTAGCGGCGGGTGACCGTCCCCACGATGCCGCCAACGGTGGCCTCGGCCTTGTCCGCCAGCTCCCACAGCGCCGGGATCGTGGACGTGCACATGGTGCCCAGGATCCGCTCCACCCCGAACAGGGGATGGTCTGATACGTACAGACCGAGCATCTCCTTCTCGAAGCCCAGCTGGATCCGCCGCTCCCAGCGCAGCTCGGGGACCGGCACCGGCTCCTCGGGGACCACCGCCTGGCTGCCCCCGAAAAGCGAGTACTGGCCCATGTCCTCGGCGCGGCGCCGCTCCAGGGTGTGCTCCACCAGCTCCATCGACAGCTCCAGCAGACCCCGCCGGGGGTGGCCCAAGCTGTCGAAGGCGCCCGCCTTGATGAGGGCGTCGATGACCCGCCGGTTGAGCACGCTGACGTCGACCCTGTCGACGAAGTCCTGGAACGACTGGTACTTCCCGTTCTTGTCGCGCTCGGTGAGGATGTGGTCCACCACGGCCTCACCCACGTTGCGGATGGCGGACAAGCCGAAGGTGATCTCGCCGGCGACGGCGGCGAAGTCGGCGTCGGAGCGGTTGACGTCGGGCACCAGCACCCGCAAACCCATGGTGCGGCACTCGTTGAGGTACACCGCGGTGCGCTCCTTGTCCCGCTTGGTGGCGGTGAGCAGCGCCGCCATGTATTCGGCGGGGTGATGCGCCTTGAGCCAGGCGGTCTGGTAGGCGACGTAGGCGTATGCCGCCGAGTGGGAGCGGTTGAAGCCGTAGCCGGCGAAGTGCTCGATGAAGCCGAACAGGTCGGTGGCCAACCGCTGGTCGTAACCGTTGGCCAGGCAGCCGGCGATGAACCGGTCGAGCTGCTGGTGCATCACCGCCGGGATCTTCTTGCCCATCGCCTTGCGCAGGTCGTCGGCGTCCGCCATTGAGAACCCGGCCATCCGCTGGGCCACCTGCATCACCTGCTCCTGGTACACCATGATTCCGAAGGTGTCGCCCAGGATCTCGGCCAGGTCGGGGTGGGGTAACTCGACGGGTCGGCGTCCGTTCTTACGGTCGGCGTACTCGTTGTGCATGTTGGCCCCCAACGGGCCGGGCCGGTAGAGGGCGTTGAGGGCCACCAGGTGCTCGAAGCGCTCCGGTCGCAGGTTGCGCATCAAGGCCCGCATCGGCCCACCCTCGAACTGGAACACCCCCATCGAGGCGCCGTCTTGCAGCATGGCGTACACCGCCGGGTCGTCGAGCGGCACGGCGTCGACGTCCACCCGCTCACCGGTGGTGCGCTCGATCAGCTCCAGCGCCCGTTCGATGGTGGCCAGGTTGCGCAACCCGAGGAAGTCCATCTTGAGCAGGCCCAGCGCCTCGACGCCACTGAACTCGTACTGGGTGACGATCTCGGCGTCCTCGCCCTTGCGTTGGATGGGGACGATCTCGGTGAGCGGTACCGGGGAGATGACCACCGCCGCGGCGTGGATCGAGTCCTGGCGGCGCAGCCCTTCCAGCCCGCGGGCGGTGTCGATGACCTCTCGCGCCTCGGGGTCGGTGTCGTAGGCGTGGCGCAGCCCGGAGGCGTCGCGGTAGCGGCCCTTGACTTCCACCGAGTCCGCAGTCTCCGGTGTCTCGAGGCACTCCTTGAGCGACGCTTCCACCCCCAGGATCGGCGGTGGCATCAGCTTGGCCACCCGATCGCCCAGGCTGTAGGGGTAGCCGAGGACCCGGGCCGAATCGCGTAGCGCCTGGCGTCCCTTGATCGTGGAGAAGGTGACGATCTGGGCGACGTGATCGGACCCGTAGCGCTCGGCGCAGTAGCGGATGACCTCGGCGCGGTAGCGCTCGTCGAAGTCCATGTCGATGTCGGGCATCTGCCGCCGGCCGGGGTTGAGGAATCGCTCGAAGATCAGCCCGAACTCGATGGGGTCGAGCTTGGTGATCCCCAGCGAGTAGGCCACGATGGAACCGGCGGCGCTCCCCCGGCCGGGACCGGTCCTGATGCGGCGTTCGTTGGCGTAGCGGATGAGGTCCCACACGATTAGGAAGTACGCCGAGAACCCCATCTCGGCGATGACGCCCAGCTCGTAGTCGATGCGGGCGGTGACCACCTCCGGCAACGGGTCGCCGTAGCGCTGCCGAGCGCCTTCCATCACCAGGTGGAGCAGGTGTGAGGCCTCGGTGGCCCCGGCCGGCACCGGGAACTGGGGCAGCAGGATGCGGCCGAATTGGAGCTTGGTCTCGGTGCGCTCGGCGACGGCCAAGGTGTTGTCGCAGGCCCCCGGGTACTGGTCTTCGGGGAACAGTGCCCGCATCTGCGCCGCCGACTTCACATAGAACTCGGCGGAGTCGAACCGCAACCGCCCCGGGTCGGACCGGTTGGCGCCGGTCTGGATGCACAGCAGCACGTCGTGGCTGTCGGCCTCGGCGGCATAGGTGTAGTGGCTGTCGTTGGTGGCCAGCAGGGGTGCGCCGATCTCCTTGGCCAGCTTGAGCAGGTCGGGGGTCAATTTGCGTTGGGCGGGGATCCCGTGGTCCTGGACCTCGATGTAGAAGTTCTCCCTGCCGAAGATGTCCTGGTACATGGCGGCCGTCTCCACCGCCGCCCTGTAGTCGCTCACCTGGGTGGCGTTGCCTTCCTCGGTGGAGGCGTCGGGGGCGAGCAGTTGGGCCACCGGCCCCCCCAGACAACCCGAGGTGGCGACGATGCCCTCGCTGTGAGCGGCGAGCACCTCCCGGTCCATGCGCGGCTTGTAGTAGAAGCCTTCGAGGAACGCCCGTGACGACAACGTGATCAGGTTGCGGTACCCCTCCTCCGAGGCGGCCAGCAGCGTCATGTGGTGGCGGACGTCCTGGCGGCGGGGAAGCCGGTCGAAGCGGGACCCCGGAGTTACGTAGGCCTCGATGCCAATGATCGGCTTGATCCCGGCACCGGTGGCCGCCTTGTAGAAGTCCACCACCCCATAGAGGACCCCATGGTCGGTGATGGCCACCGCCGGCTGCCCGTCGGCGGCCACTGCCGCCACCAGGTCCCGCACCCGCGCCGCACCGTCGAGCATCGAGAACTCGGTGTGCACATGCAGGTGGGCGAAGCTGTCCGTGCTCAACCTGGCTCCGGGAGAACTACAGCCATGTAAGCACGGCGGAGGCGGCGACGAAAGACTGCGAAAACCCAGGCTGCGTCACGGAAGGGGATGTACCATCGCCGCCCCCCCATGCGGGGAGGCGGAGCGGACCAGGATCTCATCGCCGTCTTGCCCCCCGACCAGCCTTCGACCGTCCCCAAAGGAGTTCTTCATGCGCATCGGAGTCCTCACCGGTGGAGGCGACGTCCCCGGGCTCAACCCGTGCATCAAGGCCGTGGTCAACCGGGCCGTCGCCTCCGGGCACGAGGTCGTTGGGCTGCGTCGCGGTTGGGCGGCGCTGGTGTCCACCAACCCCGACGACCCTGACACGGCGGCGGAGCACCTGGTGGCGTTGGACCCACTCACGGTGCGCACCATCGACCGCACTGGCGGCACCATCCTCCATACGTCACGCACCAACCCGGGGAGGGTGCCTACCAACGAGGTGCCCGCCTTCCTGGCGGGTGCGGTGAGCGGGGACGGTCCCCACGATCTCACCGACCACGCCCTCCGGGTGCTGGCCTCCCAAGGCATCGACGTGCTCATCGCCATCGGCGGTGACGACACCCTGTCATACGGGCTCCGCCTCCATGACGAGGGCTTCCCGGTAATCGCCATCCCCAAGACGATGGACAACGACGTGCACGGCACCGATTACTGCATCGGGTTCTCCACGGCGGTCACCAGGGGCGTGCAGTTCATCCACGACCTGCGGACCTCCACCGGCTCTCACGAGCGGTTGGCTGTGGTGGAGCTGTTCGGCCGCTACAGCGGGGAGACGTCGCTGATCACCGCGTACCTGGCCGGGGTCGATCGGGCCATCATCTCCGAGGTCCCCTTCGACATCGACCGCCTCGCCGCCATGCTGGTGGCGGACCGGGAGGCCAACCCGTCCCGGTACGCCATGGTCACCATCTCCGAGGGGGCCACCATCGTCGGCGGCGAGCTGATGCTCACCGGCGAGGCCGACGCCTACGGCCACCGCAAGCTGGGCGGTATCGGCCAGATCACCGGCGACCTCCTCGCCGAGCGCACCGGTCTCGGCATCATCTACCAACAGGTCGCCTACCTGATGCGATCGGGGCGACCCGACTCGCTCGACCTGATGGTGGCTACCAACTATGCGGTGATGGCCGTCGACCTCGCCCTGGAGGGGGCCCGAGGCCGGATGGTGTCGCTGCGCGGGGGCACCTACGCCGCGGTGCCCATCTCGGTGACCAGGGAGGGCGTCAAGCGGGTCGACGTCGGCGAGCTGTACGACCCCGACAACTACCGCCCCCAGGTGCGCCACGTAGCTGGCAAACCCATGTTCTTGTACTAGGAGGGGCGGGGCCCCCTCCTAGGTTGAAGAGCCGACCGATGTGGGGACGAGGTTGTCGGGCCGGCAAAGCCGGCCCTCGGGCTCGCTGGCACCACGTCCCCTCCCTTGTTTGTTTCCCCTCCCTTGGGA
>JACDBE010000232.1 GCA_013695075.1 Acidimicrobiia bacterium | reverse complement strand
GCGGCAACCAGGCTGTCGCGCTGTCGCCGCGCCTCGGCCGTGGTCTCCACCAACAGCCGCTCGGCTGTTTCCCGGTCGGCTTCGGCCTTGGCCAGGACGGCGTCGGCGGCGCCGCGCTTTTTGGTAGCGTCGGTGAGGATCTCCTCGGCTTGGCGGCGGGCGACGCCAACCAGCTCTGCGCTCTGGCGGCGCACCTTTTCCCGGCTCTGCACCAGCGCCCGCTCTTCGGCGGTGCGGCGATCGACGGCGGTGGCGATGATCTCCTCGGCCTGGGTGCGCGCTGCCGCCAGCATCTCCTCGGTCTGGGCGGCGGCTTCGGTTCGGGCGGTGGTGAGCGCCTTGGCGGCGGCGGTCCGGTCCGCGGCCGCCGCCTCCGCCAGCTGCTGGGCCTGTGCCAGCTTGGCGGCGAGCTCCTCGCCGGTGTGCTTGGCGGCGTCTCCGGCGGCCCTGGTGGCCTCGGCGTCCTGGGTGGCTCCCGCCAACAGCCGGTCGGCCTCGGCCTGAGCCGCCGCCACCGCCTCGGCGGACCGTGCTTCGGCATCGGCCTCGGCCTTCTCCACAATCGTGGCTGCGCTGGTGCGGGCTTCGGCCAGCAGCGTCTTCGCCTCCCGATCGGCCTCGGCGCGCGCCGTGGTCACGGCCGCCCGATCCGCCTCCAGTCTGGCGGTCTGCTCGTCGGAGCGTTGCTTGACTCGTTCCAGCTCCCGCGCCGCGGCGGTGGTGGCCTTCTCCGCCTGGCGGGCGGCGTTGGCTTCCGCCTCCGACATCACTGCGGCTGCCTGGCGGCGGGCCGCCGCCACGATCTCGGCCGCTTCCGCACGGGCCGTCTCCACCACCAGCGTCGCCTCAACGGCGTGGTCGGCGGCACCGTCGGGGTCGCTGCCGTCGGGACCGGAGGTCACCGTCTCGGCGCGGCGGGCGGCCTCTGCCTCGGCGCCGGCGGTTATGTGGGCCGCCTCGGCGCGGGCCGCCGCCAGCAGCGCCTGAGCCCTTCGCTCCGCCGCCGACACCACCGCCTTACCATCGCCGTCGGTCTCGGAGGCCGCCGGTTGCTGCAGCTTCTCCTCGAGGCGGGCGGCGCGGGTGCGCCAGCGGTCCACCTGGATCTCCAGATCCTCCACCTGGGTACGGGAGGTGTTCAGCTGATCCTGTAGCTCGGCAACCCCGTCGCGATCACCGCTCGACCGGCTGGTCGACTCCTGCAGGGCTGTGGCGCGGCGGCGCGCCTCCTCCTCGATCTCCCAGGCGCGTTCCTCGGCTTCGAGGATGATCCGCTCCTTGGCCTCAAAGGCGGCCAGCATGGCCTCGTCGACGGCACGCCGTTCCGCCAGCTTGGCCTCACGCACCTCGCCGCGGGCGTGGGTGATGCGGGACTCGAGCTCGCGGGTGAAGCTGGCGAAGTCCTTGGCCAGGCGCTCCAGGCGATCGATGTATGCCCCGACCCCTTCGGGATCGAGACCACCCTTCTTCAACACGGTGAAGCTCGGCCGGCGCAGTTCCTTCAGCTCGAAACGCGGATCGGCGACCCACCGGTCATCTCCCGGAAGCTCAGCAGCCATCCGGCGCCCCCCTCTTTGCTACCACTAGATGGCGTCCCGGATGCTAGGGGACAACCCGGGGAACGAAGCCAGGTAGTCGCGGCGCTCGGTGGTGAGCCTGTCGACGATGGCGCGGTACTCCTCGCTACGTCCGACGGCGTCGTAGTACCGCCGGGGCTGGAGCAGGTCGGGGTCGTCGACACCGGGTACCGACACCGCCACGTCGTACCCGAAGTCGGGATCGGCCTCCCAGGCGATGGTGCCGGCAACGATGCCGGCGACGATCGCCGAGCTGTCGGGGATGCGCACCTTCTTGGAGTGGTCCTCGCCTTCGGCGCCGCCCACCGAGCCGGTGTTCATCAGGTACACCTCCAGGTCGGGCATGGTGTCGAGCAGCTCCACGAAGCGGTTGCCCTGAAGGGCGTCGTTGGTGTGGAAGAACGGGTTGGTGCCGGGCACCCGCAGGCTCTTGCCGGCCTCGGCAGCGCCGCCGGCCGAGGTACCCCGGGTCTCCCCCAGCATGAAGTAGGCGGCCGCCTGGTCGCGCCGCAGCCGGGCAACGGCCGGGATGATGTTGGCGTTGCGGTTGAGCAGCAGCAGATAAGTGGCGTTGGGAACGTGGCGGGGGTCGCGGTGGCGAATGTTCTCCAGCGGGAACGTCGATCGCCCGTTGCGGGTGTACGAGTCGTCGAAGAAGTCGACCTTGCCGTCCTCATCGACGTGGGTGTTCTCCAGCCAGGCATCGGGCCGAGTCGTCCCCCCGTAAACGGTGGGCTCGTCCACCGGGTCGAGACCGTATGTCTTGGCGAAGCATCCGTTCTCGGTGGTGTAGATGACCCCACCGGGCATCAGCGCCACGAAGTCGTCCTGGACGGGGAGCGAGTCGAGCTGCTGGCGGAAGGTGGTGGTGGTCTTCCCGGTGCCGGACAGCCCCAGGATCAGCGCCGATCGCTCCTCACCATCGACATCGGGGAACGTCTTGAGACCCGAGTGCAGCGCCAACCCGCCGGCACCGTACACCAGGTGGTTCCACATGCGCAGGCCGCCCATCTTGGATTCGCCGAAATAGTCCGAGCCGAACACCCGGGTGACGTAGTTGTCATTGTCCACCATGATCAGCTTGTCGTCGGCCTTGCCGGGTGCCGGCAGACCTGGGGTGTATATGACGGTGAAATGTGGCGTCCAGTCATCGTCCTTGTCGAAATAGAGTTGGGCCTGCATTGCCGGAATGTTGGCCTGGGTGCGATCGATGTACACCCGGCATCCGTTGCGGAACTCTGGGTCCGGTCCGATATAACCCTCGATGAGGATCATGTCGTGTTCGGCGATGTAGGCGTCCTGACGAGCCGCCCATTCCTCGTATTCGCCACGGCTGATGCGGTTCTTGAACGCTTCGTCCTCGGAGACGAAGAAGGTGGAGCGGGACAGCCGGGCCTTGGTGAGCGCCTGGTAGTTGAGGTTGCCGAACTCGGTCT
>JACDBE010000214.1 GCA_013695075.1 Acidimicrobiia bacterium | reverse complement strand
GGCGTGGGGCGTGTAAGGCAGGCTGGGCCGCCTGGCCCAACCGATATGCTCCTTCCGCATGGAGCCGCCGGCCACCCTCGACCAGCTGGTTGCCGACGCCTCGGCCCGGATCGCGGCGTCGCCCTCTCTCGGGGACTTGCGGGGCGTGGAGGGGGAGCTGCTGGGGCGCGGCTCCACCATCGCCGATGCCAGAGCCGGCCTGCGCGATCTTGGCCCCGACGAGCGACGCACCATGGGGCGGCTGGTCAACCAAGCCACCGCGGTGGTGACCGAGGCCATAACCGCCCGGCGCATCGAGCTGGAGCGGGAGGAGACCGCCGCCCGGTTGGCGGGCGATGCCGTTGATGTCACCCTGCCCGGGCGGTCAATGGTCCCGGGGACCTTGCACGTCATCCGTCAGGTGATGGACGAGATCGTCGACATCTTCGTGTCGCTGGGATACACGGTAGCCACCGGTCCTGAGGCCGAGACCGACTGGTACAACTTCACCGCTCTCAACTTCAAGCCGGACCACCCTGCCCGTGCCGAAACCGACACCCTGTACCTCGACTATGGCGACACCGCCGAAGGGGTCCTGCTGCGCACCCACACCTCGCCGATGCAGGCTCGCTACATGGAGCAGCATCAACCCCCGGTGCATCTGGTTGTCCCCGGCAGGGTGTTCCGCCGCGACCCGCTCGACCCCACCCACTCGCCGGTCTTCCACCAGATCGAAGGGCTGGCGGTGGACAGCGACATCACCTTTGCCGACCTCAAGGGCACCCTCACCCATTTCGCCCGCGAGTTCCTCGGTCCCGACCTCACCACCAAGTTCCTGCCCCACTACTTTCCCTTTACCGAGCCCTCCGCTGAGATGCACGTCCTGTACCGGGGAGCCTGGCTGGAGCTGCTTGGCTGCGGCATGGTCCACCCCGCCGTGTTCGAGCATGTCGGCTACGAACCGAAGCAGGTCACCGGGTTCGCCTTCGGGATGGGGGCCGACCGAATGGCCATGGTGCGCCACGGTGTCACCGACATCCGCCACCTGTTTGATCCCGATCTGCGCATCCTTATGCAGTACCGATGAAGCTGACGCTGCGCTGGCTGGCCGAGTTCGTCGACCTGCCCACCTCCGATCCTGCCGAGATCGCCGCCGCCTTCGAGCGCCTGGGTCACCAGGTGGACGGCTACCAGCCACTGGTGGCCGACTTCGAGCGGGTGGTGATCGGCCAGGTCATCGCCGTCGCCGCCCATCCCAACGCTGACCGGCTGCGGGTGTGCACCGTCGACGCTGGAGACGCGGCCGGCGTCGCTGACATCGTCTGCGGAGCGTGGAACTTCGAGGCCGATGCCGTGGTGCCGGTGGCTTTGCCCGGTGCCAGGGTCGGCGAGCTGGCGGTGGTCAGACGCACCATCCGCACCGTGGTCTCCAACGGGATGATCTGCTCGGAGCGGGAGCTGGGGCTCGGCGATGACCACACCGGGATCATGGTGCTCGACGCCGATTTTCCCGAGGCAGGAGAACGCATCGGCGCCGACTTCGCCACCCTGCTCGACATGCCCGATGTCGTCTTCGATCTGACGATCACCCCCAACCGGCCCGACTGCATGTCGGTGCTGGGGCTGGCCCGCGAGCTTGGTGCCCTGTTCCGGGTCGAGGTGCGCCAGCCGGTGGTCACCGTCGCCGAGGAGCCGCCGGTGGCGACCACCGCCATCAGCATCGCCGACCCGGTGGGATGTCCCCGGTTCGTCGGCCGGGAGCTGCGCCACGTCACCGTGGGATCGTCACCGCTGTGGATCCGGCTACGGCTGCGGGCGGCGGGGATCCGCCCCATCAACAACGTGGTCGACGCCAGCAACTACGCCATGGTGGAGCTGGGCCACCCCACCCATGCCTTCGACCTCGACCGGCTCGGCGACACCGTCGTGGTGCGCCGAGCTGCAGCAGGGGAGCGGCTGGTGACCCTCGACGACCAGGACCGCGCGCTGCACGAGGTCGACATGGTGGTCGCCGACGCCGATCGCCCGGTGGCCATCGCCGGGGTCATGGGTGGAGCCGGCACCGAGATCGGCGACGACAGCACCCGGATCCTGATCGAGGCCGCCTACTGGGACCCGCCTTCGATCCTGGTCACGTCGCGCCGGTTGGGGCTCCGTTCCGAGGCCTCGGCTCGTTTCGAGCGGGGGATGGACCCCAACTTCTGCCATGTGGCCGCCGACCGAGTGGCTCAGCTGCTCCAGCAGACCGCCGGCGCCGCCGTGGTGGCCAACCGGATCGATGTCTACCCACTACCCATCGATCCCGTCGTCGTCACCCTGGGCAGCGACGACATCGAACGGCACCTCGGTATCAGCCTCGGGCTGGACACCGCCGCCGAGCTGCTGCGAAGGCTTGGATGCGACGTGGCCCCCGGCGATCCGTTGGTGGTGACGGTGCCCACCCGCAGGCGGGACATCGAGCGCACCATCGATCTGGTGGAGGAGGTCGCCCGGCTGCACGGCTTCGACGGCATCCCCGACCGGGTGAGGACCGGGCGGGGAGGCGCCCTGCCCGCGGAGGAGCGCAACCGCCGCCGGCTGCGGCGTTTCATGGCCGGGGCTGGTTACTACGAGACCGCCGCCCTGTCGTTCATCGGAGCCTCCGACCTGGACGCCCTCGACCTGCCAGACGACGATGGGCGTCGCAACGGCATCGCCGTGGTCAACCCGCTCCACGACGGCCAGGGGGTGATGCGCACCACCCTGCTGCCGGGGCTCATCGCCGCCGCCGCCAGCAACGTGAGTCACCGCATCGACGACGTGGCGTTGTTCGAGACGGGACTGGTGTTCCTCCCCGGCCCTGCCGATCTACCCGAGCAGCCCGAGCACCTCGGGTTCATCCGGGTTGGCACGGTGGGCACCGACCTCGCCACGCCCGGCCGCCCTGTCGACGTGCGTGACGCCACCGGACTGTGGGAGGCGCTGGCCATGGCCATGGGCGTCACCGGGGCGGCGGTGCGCCAGGGGGAGGCTCCCGAGCTGCACCCGGGCCGCAGCGCCGAGGTACTGGTCGACGGCGACGTCATCGGCGTGGTCGGCGAGCTGCACCCTACGGTGGCCGATCGTGCCGGGCTGCCGGGACGGGTGGTCATCGGCGAGATCGCCATGGCCCCGCTCATTGCCGATCGACCGTCGTGGCGGTTGGAGCCACCGAGCCCGTTCCCACCCAACATCTTCGACCTCGCCTTCGAGATCGAGCGGACGACCCCGGTGGGGGATTTGCTCGAGGCGATCGCCGCCGGTGCCGGTGACCTGTTCGAATCCTTGCGGGTGTTTGACGTCTTCACCGGAGGGCCGGTTGCCGCCGGGCGGCGCAGCATCGCCGTCAGGCTGACGCTGCGGGCCCCCGACCACACCTTGACCGACCACGAACTGACCCCGGTGCGACGCCACATCGTCGCCACCGTGGTCGCCGCCACCGGGGCCACCCTCCGGGGAGAGGTATGACATGCGCGACTTCCTGATGACCACCGATCTGGGCGCCGACGGGCTGGCCACCGTGCTCGATCTGGCCACCGCCGTGAAGGCCGACCGAGGTGCTTACCGGGGCCGGCTGGCGGGGAGCACCGTTGGGCTGTTCTTCGAGAAGCCGTCCACCAGGACCCGGGTCTCCTG
>JACDBE010000201.1 GCA_013695075.1 Acidimicrobiia bacterium | reverse complement strand
ACTCCACCGGGGAGTGGGACGACCTCGACCTGCTCACCATGGCCGCCGACGGGGTGCTCATGGTGGAGTGGGGCGACGCCGTTGCCGGCTCGGTGCCCGACGATCACCTGGTGGTGGAGATCAGCGTGCTCGACGAGCGGACCCGCAGCATCGCCTTCATCCCCCACGGGGCGTGGGCGGGACGACCATTGGCGGAGTTGACCGCATGAGGATCCTGGCCATCGAGACGGCGACCCCGGCCAGCTCCGTCGCCATCGGCGAGGACGGCAGGTTGGCGGCCATGGCCGTCGAGGTCGATGCCCGGGGTCATCTCGGGTTCCTCACCGCCGCCATCGACTTCTGCTTCGCCCAGGCGGGTTGGTCGCCGCGCGACATCGACGCCGTCGCCATCGACATCGGGCCGGGCCGGTACACCGGCCTGCGCGCCGGTGTCGCTACCGCGCAGGGCATCGCCGCCGCGGTGGGGGCGCCGTTGATCACGGTGAGCTCGCTGGTGGTGCTGGCGCTGCGGGCCGCCACCGGGCGGCGGCGCATCAGACCCATCGTCGACGTCCGCCGCGGCCAGATCGCCACCCAGCCGTTCCAGCCCGTCCCCGGCGGTGTCGTCTCCGACGGCCAACCCGAGGTGATGAGCCCCGACGACCTGCGAGGTTTGCTCGAGGTCGATCCCGAGGACACCCTGGTGGTCGGCGACTGGGAGTCGCTGTCGGAGGCGACGTTTCGGGGGCTGCATCGCGCCAAGCGAGGACGTCCCCGCTACCCGGGAGCCGATGTGGTGCTGGAGATCGGCGAGATCAAGGCGGCCCGCGATGACGTCACCCCTCCCGAGCGGGTCCGACCGCTGTACCTGCGGGAGCCGGACGCCCGCATCAACTGGACCGACATCCGCGGCGGCGGGCTCTGGCCGGGGGCGGGATCGTGACCGCGGTCGACCCGGCCACCCCCACCGGTGCCGTGCCGCTGCCGACGATCCGTCCCATGGACGACACCGACCTCGACCGGGTGCTCGCCTTGGAGCGGGCCATCTACCCCGAACCCTGGTCTGAGAGCATCTTCCGTGACGAACTGGCGATGCCGGGTCGGGCATACTTGGTAGCGGAGGTGGACGGGGTGGTGGTGGCATTCGCCGGTCTGATGGTGGTGGAGGAGGATGGGCACATCACCACCGTCACCGTCGACCCCGACTGGCGTCGACGCCGGCTGGCCACCCGGCTGATGACGGCTCTGGTGGAGCTAGCCCTGGTCGGCGGCGCCCGCCACCTCACCCTCGAGGTGCGGGCCTCCAACCGCTCGGCGCAGCGGCTCTACTCCCGGTTCGGGTTGGCCCCGGTCGGGATGCGCAAGGGCTATTACGGGGACGAGAACGCCCTCATCATGTGGGCCACCGACATCGACCGGCCCCCATACCGGGCCCGGTTGGACGCCATCGTCGCCGACGTGGAGGCACGGCGTGGGTGACGGCGGTGGCCCGGTGGTCCTCGGGATCGAGACCAGCTGCGACGAGACCGCCGTCGGGGTGGTGGCCGGCAGCCTCCTGCTGTCGTCGGTGTTGTCCAGCCAGGTGGAGGCGCACGCCCGCTTCGGGGGGGTGGTGCCCGAGGTGGCGGCCCGGGCCCATGTCGAGGCCATCCGCCCGCTGGTCCACGACGCCCTCCGCCAGGCGGGCATCCACCAGACGCAGGTGGACGCCATCGCCGCCACCAGGGGACCGGGGCTGGTGGGGTCGCTGGTGGTCGGTTTCGGGTTCGCCAAGGCGTTCGCCTGGACCCTGGACAAGCCGTTCCTGGGCATCGACCACATGGAGGGTCACCTGTTCGCTCCCCGGCTGGAGCATCCCGGGTACCAGCCGCCGGCGGTGGTGCTGCTGGCCTCGGGGGGACACAGCCAGATCATCCACGTTCCCGAGTGGGGTCGGTACACCGAGATGGGGCGGACCATCGACGATGCCGCCGGCGAGGCCTTCGACAAGCTCGCCCGGTTCATGGGGCTGGGGTACCCCGGGGGACCCGCCATCGATCGCGCCGCCGCCTCCGGCGACCCCACCGCCATCACCTTTCCCCGGGCGCTGGGCGACCGGCCGTTCGACCTGTCGTTCTCCGGGTTGAAGACCTCGGTGACCACGTACCTGGCCAAGGCGGCCAGGGCCGACATGGTGCCCCCGCTCGGGGATGTCGCCGCCTCCATCCAGGAGGCCATCGTCGACGTGCTGGTGGAGAAGACCTTCAACGCCGTCGACGCCACCGGGGTGGGGCGGGTGGCTGGGGGCGGGGGGGTCTTGGCCAACACCCGCTTGCGGCGGCGGCTGGCCGAGGTGGCCGCCGACCGCGGCGTCGAGCTGTTCCTCCCCTCCCCGGCGCTGTGCACCGACAACGGCGCCATGATCGCCGCCGCTGCCTGCTTCCATCTGGGCGATGGCAGCCGGAGCGGATGGGATGCCGACGTCGATCCCGGGCTCCGGCTGGGCTGATCACGCCCTTGGCAGCCGGTAGACACGGCCGCTAGCAGTCGCCCTTGCCGAGTGCTACACTCTTAGCAGTCGTCACCGACGACTGCTAACCCTATCCGTGCCAACCACACAGGAGGAGCACATGAAGTTGAAGCCCCTGGGCGACCGCATCGTGGTCAAGCCCAAGGACGAGGACGAGAGCCGGACCCCCAGCGGTCTCGTCATCCCGGACACCGCCAAGGAGAAGCCGCAACTCGGTGAAGTCCTTGCCGCCGGTCCCGGAGCCTGGAACGAGGCCGGCACCGATCGTGTCGCCCTCGACGT
>JACDBE010000197.1 GCA_013695075.1 Acidimicrobiia bacterium | reverse complement strand
CGCACCGCGATCGATCCTCGGGTTGGAACTGCTCGCCGAACCGGTGGCCATCGTGCTCGGCGCCGAAGGTGAGGGCATCTCCCGGCTGGTGAGCGAACGCCTCGACGTGACCGCTCGCATCCCCATGCGTCCCGGGGTCGACAGTCTCAACGCCTCGGTCGCCGGCGCCGTCGCCATGTTCGAGGTGGCCCGGATGCGGCGCTGGATAAGCTGACCGCATCGCTGGCGTAGCTCAGTTGGTCAGAGCAGCTGATTTGTAATCAGCAGGTCGTGGGTTCGAATCCCTCCGCCAGCTCCCATACGGCACAACGGTTTCGGGCTGAAGCCCATACGTAGCAACGGGTTCCACCCACCCCGGCCTATCACCCCGTCTTACCCCGATTCGCACCCGTTCGCGTGTGTCGCGGCACAAACGCGGCACAAGGCGGCCAGCTCCGGGTCCGTCCCGGCACCTCGCGGGACTCCGCGCCTCATTCGCCGGGAGTGTGTCGCCAAGCAGCTCGCTCCAGCTCGTCGGCCCGCTGTGCCTCGTAGGCGCCGACCACGGAGCGCCACAAACGGCGACCCCGGCCACGGGCCACCAGGTCGGCTGTGGCAGTAGCCGGGGAGGGGCTGCCGCAACGTGTGCTTGGGACGCCTTTGAGCTGGTGCCGTCCGCGGGACGTGAGGTTCAGGGCCGGTGACCCCCAGCCGGTGACCTCTCCTAGGTGATCCAAGTCCGATCGAGGCGACGCGTACGTGCTGGCCGACTGCCTGAGAAGCGACGGCCACCGCTGGCGAACCCTGCAACCGGACACACCGCCGACGATGACTGGCTGCGCTCCTCCGGCTACAACATGCGTCGCAACCCAGCCGACCTCTACGCCCACCTCGCCGCCGCCCCACCGGCACCACGGCACCGAAGCGGCTGCCCGCGTCTCGGTCACCCTCGCCTACCTCGACGTCATCGAGGCGATCATCAAACAGACCACGACCCTCGAGCACCACATCGCCACCTTCCTCGACCAGCACCCCGACGCCCACATCTTTAAGTCGCTGCCTTGGTGCGGCACCATCAGGGCAGCCACCCTGCTCGTCGAGATCGGCGACTGCCGAGCCCGATTCCCCGACGCCGACTCCCTTGCGTGCCTCGCCGGGGTCGCCCATCCACCCGAGCATCGGGCCGCCACCAGGCGGTCACCTTCCGCTGGACGAGCAACACCCGACTCCGCAACGCCCTCTGCTCATTCGCCGGCGACTCCCGCCACAGCAACGAATGGGCCGCCCACCGCTACCGCCAACTCCGCGCCGCCGGCAAACGCCACCCCCACATCGAACGCATCCCCGCCCGCACCTGGACCCAGATCATCTGGCGCTGCTGGCAAGACCACACCCCTACGACCCCACCCGCCACGGCGCTCTCCGCAAGCTCCAACAGGAGACAACTTGACATAGGGCTACTGAAACGCGACGTGCCCTCAATCGTCTGGACCGAGGGCGGCTTGGTCCCGAAACAGCTTCGGGTCGATGAACCGAAGCCGGCGACCAACAGCCTGCAGGTGCGGCTTGTCGCCTACGGCTATTCGGCGCTCACAGCTGGGCGGTACCCGGCGGCCATCTCGACCATCACCGGCACCGGGCTCGTCCCACCGACGTTCGCCTGACCTCCCTGCTTGGTCTTAGTGGTCCACCGTCGGCTTGGTTGCGAGTCGCCGCGAGTCGGTGTGTGACGGTCGGCCCACTAAAACGGCCCGGCGTTGCTCGCCGCGTCAAGCATCGCGAGGCGACGCCGGACGCCCCGAGTTCTTAGGGACCGACCGCCGGCGGCCGGAATCCTGACCTCCCGGGCTTTTTTCTGATGCTCAGAATTTCAGGATGCCCCCCAGGGGAAGCCGTAGCGGCGACCGCCTCGGCAGACTGACGAGCTCCACCCGCACCGCGGCCGCGAACGCCTCGCCCGAACTCGGCGCGTAAGCGACCGCCTGGTGGGGTGACATCGGACCTTGCGGGGCTGGGCGCGGGCGTAGGTTCGCCGCTGTGTGGCCGGCCCGCAGGGTCCCGGACCTGCGGGGTACCGCGGGCGACGGAGACCCGGGAGGTCTTGGCGAGCAGGTACCGTTGGGTGACCTCGGTTGGAAGTCGGTGCGGAGTAGGTGCGGGTCGGCGGCGATGACCCTAAACCGCTACGGGCACCTCTGCCACGACGACCTCGACGACTTGTACGCAACCACCTGGATGGGGTAGGCCGCCTCCACCCGCCGCCGGTACTCGGCCTCCTGGCCGCCCTCGACGCCGGGTTGGACGTCGCCACCCACACCGTCGATCACTGAGGCGTCAGCAGCCGGCTCCCACCGGTGAGACCGCCACCACTGGTGAAGGTGGCGGTCACCGACCGGGCCACCGTCATCGACACCACACATGAACCGGTGCCGGTGCACGCCCCCGACCACCCGGTGAACGTCGACCCCCGGGCCGCCCGGGCGGTCAACGTCACCGACGTCCCCGAGGTGTACGACTCGGTGCAGTCGGTACCGCAGTTGATACCCGCCGGGGAGCTGGTCACCGCCCCCGACCCCGTACCCATCTTGGTCACGGTCAGCGTGAAGGTGGTGGTAGGAGGAGCGGCACCTGACGTGTCGATCGCGTAAAGGAACGAATAGGGGTTGGCACTGCCGCCGTCGCCGGCCACGCCGACGACCGTGTAGGCGGTGTCTCCGTCGGGGCTGAAGGCCGGCCTCGAGCTAGGCACCAGCTGGCCATACGGCTCGAAGCCAGGCTCGTCGGGGAGGTTTACCTGCCACAGCGGATCCCCGGCGTT
>JACDBE010000065.1 GCA_013695075.1 Acidimicrobiia bacterium | reverse complement strand
GGCCCGGGACCGTGTCGCGCAGGCATCGTCGGGCGGCCAGCAACCGGGCCAGGGCAACGCGCAGGGAGAGGGGTCGGGGCAGGGCCAAGGGCAGGGGCAGGGGCAGGGGCAGGGGCAAGGCCAGGGCCAGGGTCAGGGGCAAGGCCAGGGCCAGGGCCAGGGCCAGGGCCAGGGCGGTGGCGGCGGAGGTTCCGGGGCCAACAACCCGGGTGCGGTGCCTGGGGGCACCGGTAGCGGGGGCAACGCCTCGGGGTCGGGGCAGGGTGACGACGACGAGATCGCCGACCCCGAGCGTGGCGCCATCTTCGACCCGCCACCGGGAGCCACCGGCGAGGAGGAGCGGGTCGACTTCGACACCTCCGACCCCACCGGCCAGGTCAGGGGCCGCACCATCGGCGAGGGGCTACTCAACGCCCCGCTGATCCCCTATGCCGACCGCTACCTGGAGTACCGGGCCCAGGCGCTCGACGCCCTCGATCGGATGACGGTGCCGGCCAGCATGCAGGATCTGGTGCGCCTCTACTTCACCGAGCTCGGCCCATGATGACTCCCGAGGACTTCGCCGCCAACGTCGCCGCCCTCGAGGCCGAGATCGGACGGGTCATCGTCGGCCAGCGGGACCTGGTGCGGGCGGTGATGATCGGGCTGCTGTGCGAGGGTCACGTGCTGTTGGAGGGTGTCCCCGGGCTGGGCAAGACGCTGCTGCTGCGCACCCTGGGCGAGGCACTGGCCATGGAGTTCGGCCGGGTCCAGTTCACCCCGGACCTGATGCCGGCCGACATCGTGGGCACCAACGTGCTCGCCGACGGGCGCTTCAGCTTCCACGCCGGGCCCATCTTCGCCAACGTGGTGCTCGCTGACGAGGTGAACCGGGCGACGCCCAAGACCCAGTCGGCGCTGCTGGAGGCGATGCAGGAGCGCCAGGTGTCGCTGGGTGGGGTCACCCACCCGCTACCCCGACCCTTCTTCGTGATGGCCACCCAGAACCCGCTGGAGATGGAGGGCACTTACCCGTTGCCGGAGGCGCAGCTGGACCGCTTCTTGTTGAAGGTGCTCGTCCCGTTTCCCGCCGTCGACGAGCTGGTTGCCATCCTGCAGCGCACCACCGCCACCGAGTCCGCCGAGGTGAAGCCGCACACCGACCAGGTGACCCTGCAAGAGATGATCGGGATGGTCCGCCAGGTGCCGGCCGCCTCCCACCTGCTCGACTACGCCGCCACCCTGGTGACCGCCACCCATCCCGGTGGGTCTGGGGCGCTGCCGGTGGTGCGGGACTACGTCCGCTTCGGGGCCAGCCCCCGTGGCGCCCAAGCGATGGTGCTGGCGGGCAAGGCGCGGGCCCTGATCGACGGGCGGCTCAACCTGTCTGCGGATGACATCCGGGAGCTGGCCCCGGCGGCGCTGCGGCACCGGCTGGTGGTGGGCTACGAGGCGGTGGCCGACGGGGTGGAGCCGGACAGCATCATCGCCGCCGTTCTCGACGCCCACCCCGCTCCCGCCGCAGGCACCTGATGCTGCTCGACACCGCCATGCGCTCCCGGCTGGATCGGCTGGCGCTGCGCGGCAAGCGGCGGCTGCGGGGGGTGTGGGCCGGGTCGCACCGCTCGGTGCGGCTGGGGGAGAGCCTCGACTTCGCCGACTACCGCGAATATCACCCCGGCGACGACTTTCGCCGCATCGACTACAACCTGTGGGCCCGGCTGGGGGTGGTGTTGGTGCGGCTGTTCGAGGCCGAGGACGAGATGCCGCTGCAGGTGGTGGTAGACAGCTCGGCGTCCATGGGCTTCGGCGACAAGTTCCCCACGGCGCAACGGCTGGCCGCCATGGTCGCCTACCTCGGGCTCGCCTCCGGGGAGCGGGTGCGGCTGGTGACCGTGCCCGCCGCAGACCGCCCGTCGTTGCAGGGACCGTGGGCGCGGCATGTCTCCGCCTGGCCCCGGGTGGAACGCTGGCTGGAGGCTCTCGAGCCGGCGGGGGGCACCGACCTCCCCGCCGCAGCCAGACTGCTGGCGGCTCCCGGTGGCCACCGCGGCCCGGTGGTGCTGGTGAGCGACCTACTGGCCCCGGGCTGGGACAACGCCGTCGATGTGCTGGGCACCATCTGCGGTGGGGTGGTGCTGCACGTGCTCGGCCCCGACGAGCTGGAGCCCGGTCTGTCCGGCGATCTCACCCTGCGCGACGCCGAGACCCATCGGGAGCTGCGGGTGTCGATGGGCCAGGCGGTAATGGAGCGGTACCGCACCCGGGCCACCGGGTTCGTCGCCGAGGCGGGGCGCCGGGCGCGGCGAGCCGGGATGGACCACGTGCTGGTCACCGCCCGCCCCGGGGCGGTGGAGGAGGCGCTGCGGGCGATGGTGGGCAAGGGGTGGGTGCGGTGAGCCTGCTCGCCCCGCTCGGTCTGGCGCTGACCGCCCTGGCGGTCCCTCTGGTGGTGCTGTACATGCTGAAGTCTCGGCGCAGCGGCATCGAGGTGTCGAGCATTCGATTGTGGGAGGGCGAGGAGGAGTTCGTCTCCTCGTCGCTGCCGTGGAAGCGGTTGGAGATCACCGCCGCCCTGCTGCTCCAGCTGCTGGCGCTGGCGCTGTTCGCCCTGGCGCTGGCCCGACCGTTCTTCCACCAGGCCACCCTGCTCGGTCCCCACACCGTGCTGGTGGTGGACACCTCGGGGTCGATGGCCCAGGCGGGACGGATCGACGCCGCTCGGCAGCGTCTGGTGGAGCTGGCCGCCGAGGCCTCGGAGGACAAGCTGATCTCCATCGTCCAAGCCGGTCCCCAGCCCCGGGTGCTGGCCGCCTTTTCCCGCGAGGCCGCCACCTTGGTCGACATCGTCTCCGCCGTCGATGCCGGGGGAGGCACCGCCGATCTGGAGGGGGCCATCCGCCTGGCTCGGGGGCTGGCCACCCCGGACCGGCCCACCACCATGCTCATCCTCAGCGACGGCGGGGTGGAGGGAACGCTCACCGAGCCGGTGGTCGATGCCCGCCACCTGGCGTTCGACGCCGTCGACGACAACCTGGCCATCACCGGGTTCGGCACCGGCACCGTCGGCGAGGGCACGACCCGGGCGTTCGTCGAGGTGACCTCCTACGCCGGCGGCCCGGTGACGGTCCCGGTGGCGATCACCGTCGACGGTCTCGACGCCGGCACCGTCGACATCGAGCTGGCGGCGGGGGGCCGCGACCGCCGGCTGGTCCCCGTCGACGCCGGCCCGGGGCAGGTGGTGGAAGCGTCGCTGGTCGCTGCCCCCGACGGCAACCCGCTGGACGACACCGCCGCCCTGGTGCTGGGTGGGGCCACCGAGCTGGTGGTGGCTACCACCGGTGAGGGATCGCCGTTCCTCGACGCCCTGCTCGCCGCCACCCCAGGGGTGGTGCCGCCGCTGGGGGCGCCGGCCGACATCGTGGTGATGGACGGCGGCGACGCCTCCATCGTCGACCGCCCCGCCTGGGTGATCAGACCGGAGACGGCGCCGCCGGGGATCGACATCGTGGGACGGCTGGACAACCCGGTGATCACCTTCACCCAACCCGGCGAACCGCTGCTTGACGGGCTCGACCTGTCGGCGGTGGCCATCGCCGAGGCCGACATCGTCCAGGCCGAGGGCTGGGTCCCCATCGTCGCCGCCGGCGACGTGCCCCTCATCCTGCTCGGCGACGTCGCCGGCCACCGGGTGGTCTACTTCGCCTTCGACCCGGTGCGCTCCAACCTCCCGGTGCAGGTGGCCTTCCCGGTGCTCGGCGCCCGGCTCATCGACTGGCTGGCGGGCAGCCGGATCGGTGCCGAGGCCATCGCCGACGCCGGGGTGCCCATCGCGGTGGCGCCGCCGGCGGGAGCCACCACCGTGATCACCACCCCGTCGGGGGAGACGGTGACCGTGGCCGACCAGGTGCTGGAGTATGCCCGCACCGAGCAGCCCGGCATCTACCGGGTCAGCTACCTCGACGCCGCCGGGGAACCGTTGGGTGGTGTCCTCGCCACCCGCCGCTTCGTCGCCGCCGAGGCGGCGGCCACGCCGCGCAGCATCGCCGTCACCGAGCCCGAGCAGCAGGGGCTCCAGGACGCCACCATCATCCGGGAGTGGGCGCCGCTGCTGTTGGCGCTGTTGCTGGCGCTGGTGCTGGTGGAGTGGTGGGTGGCGTTCGGGCGGCCCCGCCCCCGGCGGCGAGCGGCGGTGACGTGACCTTCGACCTGCCCTGGGCGTTGCTGCTGTTCCCTCCCGCCGCCGCCGTGGTGTGGCTGGTGGCCCGAGGCGGTCACCGGGTGGTCTCGGTGCGCCAGCAGCGGATGGCGGTAGCCGCCCGCCTGGCGGGGGTCGCCCTGCTGGTGGTGGCGCTGGCGCAACCGGTGGCGGTCACCGGTTCGGATGCCCGCAGCGTGGTGTTGCTGGTGGACCGCTCCGCGTCGATCACGGCCTCTATGGCCGCCGCCCAGGATGCCTACGTGGAGGCAGCCATCGCTGCCGCCGGTCTCGGTGACCGCACCGCCGTCGCCGTGTTCGGAGGGGAAGTGCGGCTCGATCGGGCGTTGTCGGAGCAGGCCACCGCCGAACCGATTCGCACCGTGGTGGAGCGGGACGCCACCGCCCTGGCGGCGGCGCTGCGGGCGACGGCGGCGGTGCTGCCCACCGAGGGGTCGCGCCGCGTCGTGATCCTCACCGACGGGGTGGAGACCGTCGGCTCGGCCCGGGTGGTGGCCGGTGAGCTGGCCGACGCCGGCATCGCCATCGACACCGTGGTGCTCGAGGGCGGGCTGGCATCGGATGCACAGGTGGCGTCGGTGGAGGCTCCGGTCACCGCTCGCCGCGGCGACGACGTCCCGGTAAGGGTCGAGGTGCGTTCCACCGGGTCGGGGCCGGCCACCGTGACCGTGGACGCCGGTGGGGAGGTGCAGACCATCGCCGTCGACCTGGTGCCGGGGGCGAATCAGATCGACGCCGTAGTGCCCGCCACCGATGCCGGGGTGCTCCAGATCGACGCCATTGTCACCGCCGGCTTCGACGCTGTCGCCGACAACGACCGGGGCCAGGCGCTGGTGCACGTCATCGGCCCCGCCCAGGTGGCGCTGGTTGAGGGTCGGCTGGGGGAGGCCGACGACCTGTCCCGGGCGCTGCGGGCGGGTGGGGTCGACACCGAGGTGCTCACCGCCATCCCCTCCGCCGATCGGCTGCTCGCCTACGACACGGTGGTGCTGGTCAATGTCCCCGCACCCCCCGACGAGGTGGCCGCCGACCTGGCGTCGTTTGTCGAGGACCTGGGACGGGGACTGGTCGTGATCGGCGGCGACCAGTCCTATGGGCTGGGCGGCTACCAGGACACCGCCCTGGAGGAGGTGCTCCCGGTCACCAGCGATCCGGACGACCTCATCAGGCGCCAGCCCATCGCCGAGGTGCTGGTCATCGACACCTCGGGATCTATGGCGGCCTGTCACTGTGACGGTCTCAGCGACCACGACCCCACCATGGAGGGTGGGATCAACAAGACCGACATCTCCCGGGCCGGCGCCGGGCTGGCCATCGACGCTCTGGAGGACACCGACCGGGTGGGAATCCTCGCCTTCACCTCGGGCACCCGGTGGGCGCTACCCCTCGACGTCAAGCCGGCGAGCACCGTTGTCGCCCAGGCGCTGGCCAGCCTGGTGCCCGCCGGGGACACCGAGGTCTCCCCGGCTTTGCAGGAGGCGCTGGCAGCGCTGCGCCAGGCACCCGAGGAGATCAAGCACATGGTGCTGTTCACCGACGGGTGGGGTGACGATCCCAACCTGCTGCCGGTGGCCGAGGAGATCGCCGGGGCCGGGATCACCCTGTCGGTGGTTGGCACCGGGGAGGGGACCGGCGAGCAGCTGCGCCGGGCGGCGTCGCTGGGTGGGGGGCGCTTCTACGCCGGCCAGGACCTAAACAGCGTCCCCGAGATCTTCGCCGAGGAGACGCTGCGGGTGGCCCGGCCGCTGGTGGCCGAGGGCACGTTCCTGCCGGCGCTGGGGGAGGTGTCCCAGGTGACCGCCGGTCTCGCCGCCGCCCCGCCGCTGGGCGGCTACATCCTGGCCCGATCCAAACCGACGGCGACGGTGGCCCTGCAGATCGGCCCCGGCGACCCGCTGCTGGCCAGCTGGCAGCGCGGTCTGGGGCGGGCCACGGCGTGGACTTCGGATGCCACCAGCCGCTGGTCGGCCGATTGGATCACCTGGGACGGCTACGTCGACTTCTGGGGTCGGGTGGTGGGCGACGTGCTGCCCGCAGGCCGGGAGACCCCACCCGAGGTGCGGCTCGACGGGGGAGCGCTGCGGGTCGGCTACCAGGCGGCGGCCTCGCTGGACGCGGTGGCGGTGGCTCAGGTGCGTCGCGCCGACGGCGAGGTCACCACGGTGCCCATGCAGCGGGTGTCCGAGGACCGCTTCGAGGTGTCGGTGCCGATGCCGCAGACCGGCGCCTACTGGGTGGCGGTGCGGGTGGACGGCCCCGATGGGCTCATCGCCTCGGGGAGCAGCGGGGTGGTGGCCTCCTACCCCGACGAGTTCGCCTTCCGTGACCCCGACCCCACCCTTGCCGCCGACTTGGCCGACCGCACCGCCGGCCGGGTCGACCCCGAGCCGCAGGCGGCCTACGACCCGGCACCGAGCCGGGGTGGCGCCGGGCTGGAGCTGTGGCCGTGGCTCACCGGGCTGGCGCTGGTGCTGTTCCTGGCGGACGTCGCCCTGCGCCGGCTGGTGATCTCCCGCGGCGACCTCACCGAGTGGAAGCGGGCCGTGGTCCCGGCAACCCCCGAGCCGGTGGCGGCGGTGGCCAAGCCTCCGATCGACGCCCCACCCGACACCGAACCCGCCAGGGAGATCCTCCCCGAGGAGGAGACCCTGGCCCACCTGCTCCGCCGCAAACGCCAGTAGCCCCCAGCCTGCAAACTTCGAGCAGGAAGCTCCCTTGACGGTGCATACCAGGTATGTATAATCCGTAGATACCGGGTATGTATTCCGAGCGCTGTGGACGCCAGGTGATCGTCGGCCATGGGAATACGAGAAGGACTGCTCGCCCTGCTGGCGAATGGGCCCAAGCACGGCTACCAGCTCAAGGTTGACTTCGACGCCGCCACCGGCGAGGCGTGGTCGCTCAACGTCGGCCAGGTGTACACCACGCTGCAGCGGTTGGAGCGCGACGGGCTGGTCGACGCCGGTCCGGCCGATGACGAGGGGCGCATCTCCTACAACCTCACCGCCGCCGGTCGGGAGGACCTGCGCACCTGGTTCGAGACCCCGGTCAATCGCAGCGTGGCCAACCGGGACGAGGTGTCCATCAAGCTGCTGGTTTCCATCGCCGCCGGGATCGCCGACCCGCAGGGGATCATCGACCGCCAGCGCCGGGCGACGATGACCGAGCTCCAGGACCTCACCGGGCTGCGTGGTGACACCCCGGCCACCGATTTCGCCTGGCAGCTCCATCTCGACCGGCTGTCGCTGCAGGCCGAGGCCGAGCTGCGTTGGCTCGACCGGGTGGAGCAGCGGCTCGCCACGGCAGCACCCCAATCCCCGCTCCAGCCGACCCCCGGCCCGCCCGTTGCCACCGTCCCCCAGGAAGGATCACGATGAACCACGACGCCCCTCTCACCCCGGTCCTGTCGATGCGACGGGTGGGGCGCACCCACGGCAGCGGAGCGCAACGGGTGGATGCCGTGGTCGACATCGACCTCGACGTCCACGCCGGCGAGCTGGTGGCCGTCATGGGTCGCAGCGGCTCGGGCAAGACCACCCTGCTCAACCTGGCCGGAGGGCTCGACGAGCCCACCACCGGAACCGTCCAGGTCTCCGGCGACCACCTGGGCGACATGTCCAAGACCGGGCTGGCCGCGCTGAGGCGCCGGTCTGTCGGCTACGTCTTCCAGCAGTTCAACCTGCTCCCGGCGCTCACCGCCGGCGAGAACGTGACCCTGCCCCTCGAGCTCGACGGCACGGACCTCCGCTCCGCCAGGGCGATGGCCGACATCGCCCTCGAAGAGGTCGGTCTCGCCGGCAAGGCGCGCCGCTACCCCGACGAGCTGTCCGGCGGCGAGCAGCAACGGGTGGCCATCGCCCGCGGGCTGGTGGGTCCCCGCAGCCTGCTGCTGGCCGACGAGCCCACCGGGGCGCTCGACGAGATCACCAGCGAGGGCATCCTGCGGCTGCTGCGGGGTCGGTGTGACGCCGGGGCGGCAGCCTTGCTGGTCACCCACGAACCGGCGTATGCCGCCTGGGCCGACCGGGTGGTGCGGCTCCGCGACGGCCGCATCGAGACCGTGTCGCAAAGGTCGGCGGTACCGCCGTCGCTGGCCGAGGTGCTGTCGTGATCCCCGCCTCGGGGCGGGCGGCGTTGCGGGTGGCCCGCCGTTCGGCGCGGCGCGACTGGAAACGGACCGCGTTCGTGGTGGCCCTCATCGCCATGCCGGTCGCCGTCGCCATCGTCGTCGCCGGGATCACCCGAGCCAACCAGATCGACCCGGAGACACAGGTGGCATCCCGGTTCGGCTCGGCCACGCTCCGCGTGGAGGGCTATGCGATGAGCCGCGGTCAGGTGGCCCGGTCCATCGACGATGTCGTGTCGCCGGATACACCTTCGCTGTCATTCCGCAGCATCTGGATGGGGGTTGGGGGATCCGACAGTGCCATCGTGGAGGACCTCGACATCGATCATCCGCTCGGCGCCGGGATCCTGACCCTGGTCGAAGGGTCGGCG
>JACDBE010000183.1 GCA_013695075.1 Acidimicrobiia bacterium | reverse complement strand
CCCCCGAACCGCGTGCGGGCCCCCTACCGCACGCGTACCTACGCCGGTGGGCCCATCTGCCCAGGCATCGTCGAGCGGGTCGCGGCGTCCGGCGTCATGCCACGGCGGTCAGCTTGATGGCGGACACGGCAAGCAGCCAGGCGCCCGCCCACGCCAGCGCGTGCATGCGGTAACGGGCCAACCACACGGTGGCGATGAGGGCGATGCCCACCAGCAGATCGTTGAGGGCGATGAGCCCCGCCAGCCAGCCGATGTCGGACAGCCCGGCGAAGGCGCTGTCGGCCACCAGCCGCTCGAAATCCTCCGGTTGGACCATGGCGACGACGGCGTTCACCAGGAACACGGCACCGAGTCCTACCAGGGCGGTCCATTCCAGCAGCGGGCGTCGGGCGGCGTGGCACATGGCTCAGCATGGGATACGGTCGACCCCCATCAGACGGTTCCAGAACCCGTCGAACGACGCCGGCCAGTGGGATGCAGCGAACGCCCCTTTCTGGCGTGCTGACTGCGCGACAGCCGGCGCGTGCGGGCGCCCGAGGGCGTCGTACCACCCGGGTGATCACGGGGCCGGCGTTCAGAAGAGCGGCTCGGTGAGCAGAAACCTGGAGGCGTCGGCTCCGGCGTAAGCGGCGAAGATCCACAGGGCGGCGCCGCCGAGGGCGACGTCCTTCTGGAACTGGACCATGTCCATCTGCCTGGCCTCACCACTGTCGGTCCAGAAATGATGGATGCCGAAGGCGGTGACGAACATGAGCACCGCCAGGGTGAGCGCCGCCAGGTCGATCCAGATGCCCAGGATGATCCCCAGCCCCCCTGCCAGCAGACCGAGCCCGCTGAGCAGGACCAGGGGCCGGCCCGGCTTCATCCCTCGCATCTCGGTGTAGCCCGCCATGGCGTCGGTGGCCATGAAATGCCCGCCGATGGCGCTGGTGACGAAGAGCATCCCGAAGAGGATCCGGCCGATGACGAGAACAGCATCCATGTGAACCTCCTTGGCGGCAAGCGTACGCCACCCGGTCGCCGTCCCGGCAACAATCCTCCATGTGGCGGCTCAGCGGTTCTGCACCTCGCCGGTCTTGACCACCCCCAGGTCGTCGGCCCGGCCCAGCAGGATGGCGTCGAGGGTCGCCGTGAGCAGCGGCGGGTTCACCGGCCCGGACACCTTGCCCACGATGGTGCCGTCGCGGTCGATGAAGAACGTCTCCGGCACCCCCAGCAACCCGAAGTCGAGCGACGCCCGGGATCGCTGGTCGTCGACATACAGGTACGGCTCCCCCCTGCCCAGCTCCGCCAGGAAGTCGAGCCCGTAGTCAGCCCGGTCCTGGATGAGCACCCCGACGAAGGTTACCCCCAGGTCTTGGTAGGCGGCGGCGGCGTCGACCAGCGCCTGGTGCTCCACCCGGCACGCCAGGCACCACGACGCCCAGAAGTTCACCACCGCCACGTCGCCGTCGAGATCGGCGAAGGAGAAATCCTCGTCGAACTCGAGATAGGGCAGGGTGAGGTCAGGACGGGGCTCACCGATCAGCGGCGACGGGGTCAGCTGGGGATCCACACCGAACCGGCTGGCGAACACCACTCCGAGCACCACCACCACCAACCCCACCCCGGCAACGATCCAGAGCGGGCGCGACGACCGGCGCCTGACGGCAGTTTCGTTCACGGTGTCACCCGATCGAGCATGGCCTCGGCGGCCGTCCTGATCTCCTCGGGCAATCCGTCGAAGCCGAGCAGGGCGCGCAGCGGCTCGACCGCCCCGGCCGGGTCGCCGAGACCCTCCGCCCGGATGTTGGCCAGGTACCAGTAACCCTGGGCGAAGTCGGGATCGATGGCCAGCGCCCGCTCCACATACGACAACCCGATGTCGGAGCGGCCGGAGAGGTGGGTCATCCAGCCGACGGCTCCCAGGGCAGTGACGTTGCCCGGTTCCTGCTCGAGAACGATCAGGTAGTGATCGACCGCCCGATCGAATTCGCCGGCGGCGAAGTAGCGGTCGGCCAACGCCAGCCGCATCCCGGTGACGTCGGGGTTGCGAGCGACCACGGCCTCCATCTCCTCGTTGCTCACCGCGTCCAGATCAACGGCACCGCTCACCACGTCACCCGGTACTCCCCCGACCGCAGGATCGCCAGGTCTGCGGTCGGCCACGGAGCCGGCGAGGAGGGCCCCGACGGTGGCCAGCCCGGCCAGCACCAGCAGCGTCCCGGCCACCATCCGCCGCCGGTCCCGGGGGGGTGGCTCCGGCTCCCCCGCCCCGTCGAGCTCGCCAAGGCGCCGCTCCAACTCGGCCAGCTCGCCTCGGTAGGTGGCCCGCAACCGATCGCCGGTGTCCGCGTCGAGGTCGCCGCAGGCGACGGCGGCTTCCACGTCCACCAGATCGGTGCGCACCTGCTCCACCTGGTCGTCGAGCTGCCGCCAGGTCACGTCGCCTCCGGCCCCGCGGCCGCCGCCACCAGCGGCCGGTCATCGCTGGCAACGCGGCGGCGCCGCCGGCTGACGATGGCGGCGACCCCCACCAGCCCCAGCGCCGCCGGGGTCAGCCATAGCGCCATGCCCCAGCTCTCGAAGCGGGAGTCGAGGCGGACCCGCTCGGTGTAGCGGGCGACGAAATAGTCGTAGATCTCCTC
>JACDBE010000076.1 GCA_013695075.1 Acidimicrobiia bacterium | reverse complement strand
TCAACCTGCTGGAGGACATCCAGAAGGAGTTCGGGGTCGCCTACCTGTTCATCGCCCACGACCTGTCGGTGGTGCGCCACATCTGCGACCGGGTGGCGGTGATGTACCTGGGCAAGATCGCCGAGATCGGCGACGAGCACCACATCTACGAGATGACCGCCCACCCGTACACCCAGGCGTTGCTGTCGGCGGTGCCGGTGCCTGACCCCACCAACCGCCACGAGCGCAGCCGCATCCTGCTGGAGGGCGACGTGCCCAGCCCGGCCAACCCGCCTTCGGGGTGCCACTTCCGCACCCGGTGCTGGAAGGCCCAGGACATCTGCGCCGAGGAGGACCCCGCCCTCATCGACCGCGGCCAAGACCACCCGGTGGCCTGCCACTTCGCCGGCGTCGAGTTCGCCGAACGGATCAAGACCACCAAGGATTGATCGTTAGCCGATGGTGGGGGCTGCGGCTTAGCTCTTGGCCTCGACGAAGGCGTCGGCGTACAGGGTTGACGCCTCACCCACCCCGGCGATGAACTCCAGCTTGTCCATCACGTCGGGCGGTGGGTATATCGCCGGGTCCTCGAGGATCTCGGCCAGGATGAACTCCTCGGCGGCGGCGTTGGGGCTGGCGTAGAAGTTGAAGTTGGTCAGGGCCGCCCCGTTCTCGGCGTCCAGCAGGTAGTCGATGAAGGCGTGGGCGGTGCACACGTTCTGCGCGGTGGTGGGGATCGCCATGTTGTCCACCCAGGCGGTGCCCCCCTCGATGGGGATCCCGTACCCGAACGAGTCCCAGGCGTCGGCGGCTTCGAAGGCGGTGAAGAAGTTGCCGCTGTAGCCATGGGCCACCATGGTCTCGCCCTGTATAAGCAGGTCGTCGTAGGCGTCGCTGTCGAAGGTGGCGATGCGATCCTTGGCCTCCCTCACCAGCTCGGCAGCCTCGTTGATCTCGTCCGGTTCGGTGGAGTTCAGCGAGTAGCCCAGGTACTTGAGGGCGGCACCCAGCGTCTCCCGCTCGTCGTTGAGCATCTGCACCCGGCCGGCAACGGCGGCGCCCATCTCTGGATCGAAGATGAGCCCCCAGCTCAGCTGGGTCGGGTCGGGCACCACGTCGTAGCTGAACCCCAGCCCGGTGGTTCCCCACTGGTAGGCCACCGAGTAGGCGCCGTCGGGATCGAACGGCGGGGCGGTGAAGTCGGGATCCAAATTGGCCAGGTTGGACAGGGCGTCACGGTTGAGGGGAATCAGCAGATCGGCGTCGATCATGGTCTCCACCATGTAGTCGGACGGCACCACCAGGTCGTAGGCGGCGCCACCGGCCTCGATCTGGGCCAGCATCGTCTCGTTGGAGTCGTAGAAGGTCTCGGTGACGTCGACCCCGGCCTCCTGCTCGAAGCCGGCGATCAGCTCGGGATCCATGTATTCCGACCAGTTGTACAGGTTGAGGTCGCCGTCCACCTGGCCCGGTTCGCACTCGGCGCCGGGCGAGTCCCCGCCGTCGGCGGCGTTGTCCCCATCGGACAGACCGCATCCGGCCACCATCAACATCAAGGCCAACAGCCACGGGGCTCGCTTCATCGTCCTCACCTCACTCGCTCGCTGTCACCGCGCCGCTGGAACCCCAGCGACACCATCACCAACACCATCGAGGCCGCCAGCATCACAGTAGACACGGCGTTGATCTCGGGGGTCACGTCGCGCTTGATCAGCCCGAAAACGAACACCGGCAGCGTGGTCGACCCGGGGCCCTGCACCAGACTGGTGACCACCACGTCGTCCAGCGACAGGGTCAGCGCCAGCAGGGCGCCGCCGAGCACCCCGGGCATGATCACCGGCAGGGTGACCCTTCGGAAGGTGCGCCAGCGCCCGGCGTACAGGTCGGCGGCCGCCTCCTCCAGCGACGGGTCCATGTTGGCCAGCCGGGCCCTGACCACGATGGCGACGAAGGAGATGTTGAAGGCGATGTGCGACAACACGATGGTGGTCAGCGACAACGACCAGCCGATGGTGGTGAACCACATCAACAGCATCACCGCCATGGTGACGTCGGGGATGATCACCGGCAGGTACAGCAAGGCGTCGAAGACGCCCCGGGTGGCCCAGCGCCGATAACGCTCCAGGGCGATGGCGGCCGCCGTCCCCAACACCGTGGACACCAGAGTCGACAGCAGGGCCACCAGCAGCGAGTTGCGCAGCGAGCGCATCAGCGGGTCGTTGGCCAGCATCCGCTGGTACCACTCCATGGAGAACCCGCCCCAGCTGCCCACGTTGCGGTCGGCGGAGAAGGAGAAGAGGACGAGCACCGCAATGGGGGCGTACAGGAACAGAAACACCACCCAGCCGTTGAGCGCCAGCGCCCGGTTGACCCATCCCCTGGTGGTGGCCTCCTCACCGGTCATAGCGTCTTCGCCCCGCTGCGGAAGTAGGCGATGGTGGCCAGCAGCATGGCGGTGAGGATGACAAACGACAGGGCCGCCCCGAATGGCCAGTTCCGCCCCGAGGTGAACTGGGTGACGATGTAGTTGCCCAGCAGGGTGGTCTTGGCCCCGCCGAGGATGTCGGGGGTGACGTACGCCCCCAGCGACGGGATGAACACCAGGATCGAACCGGCGATGACCCCCGGTTTGGACAGGGGGAGGGTCACCTTGCGGAACGCCTCCCAGCGGGTGGCGTACAGATCGCGGGCAGCCTCCACCAGGGACCAGTCAAGCCGCTCGATGGCGGCGTACAGCGGCAGCACCATGAACGGCAGGTAGCCGTAGAGCAGTCCGATGAACACCGCCGGCTGGGTGAACAGCATCGACCCCCACAACCCGGTGACTTCCCCTACCCGGGTCACCGGACCGTCGGAGTCGAGCAGCACCCGCCAGGCGTAGGTGCGCACCAGGAAGTTGGACCAGAAGGGGATGAGCACCAGCACCAGCAGCAGGTTCCTGGTAGATGCCTTGGCCCTGGTGGCGATCCAGTAGGCGAACGGATAGCCGATCAGCAGGCAGATGGCGGTGTTGAGCGCCGCCAGCCACAGGCTGCGCCCGGCGATGGTGCGGATCACCGGCTCCGCCAACCGGGCGTAGCCGTCGAGGTTCCAGCCACCGAGCACGGGTCGCCCGGTGCTGGTGCGGCTGGCGAAGGAGAAGACGAACACGATGGCCAGCGGCAGGGCGAAGAACACGATGAGGTACACGTATGCGGGTAGGGCGTGGAGCAACCCGCGGCGCGCCTCGGCCCGCACCGAACGGGCCTCCAGCTCCGGGTTCACCGCCTCGACGGTGGCCTTCTCATCGAGCAGCGTCATTCCGACAGCGCCTCCGCAGACTGGGGATGGAAGCTGACCACCGCCTCCTCACCCACCGACCAGGTCTTCAGCCGGGGGATGTTTTCCACCCGGCAGTCGACGATGGTGCCCACCCCCGCCTCCAGCTCGTAGTAGCGCGAGTCGCCGAAGTACATGCGGCGCACCACCCGGCAGGCAAGGTTG
>JACDBE010000070.1 GCA_013695075.1 Acidimicrobiia bacterium | reverse complement strand
GCTACACGGTACGCGCCAGCAAACGACGCGACCCCGAAACACGCGACCTGAGAGGGTGTTCGGATAATTTGTGCTGGTGAGGGCCAGATTGCCGCGCCTGGGGTGGCGGAGTGCCATAGGGTTGAAGTCATGGACTCCGAACCGGTCGCATTGGTCCAAACGTGGCGGACGACGGCCAGTTCCATCGGTCGGTGCATGGTCCCGGTCATGATGACCGGTGCTGTTGACCAGCCCCGACCGATGGAGAACCCAGGATGCCAGGCGCGCCGCTGTCGCTGCCCGAACGCGAAGAGATCGCCCTCGCGTTGATCGAAGATCGGACCGTGGCGTGGGCGGTGATCGCCCGCCGCGTCGACCGGCACCCGACCACGATCAGCCGCGAGGTCACCCTCAACGGAGGCCGATACCGGTATCGCCCCGCGGTCGCGCAGCGAGCGGGCGACATGGCCCGTCGCCGCCATCGCCCCCGCCGTCTCCAGGCCGACGGGCCGTTGCGTGACCGGGTCACCGCGGAGCTGCGCCTGGGCCGGTCCCCGGTGGCGATCTGGGCGGACCTCGTCGCCGACGACGTGACCGGCCGGGTCTGTGCCGAGTCGATCTACGCCGCCGTCTACGCCGGGGCGCTGGATGTCTCGCCCACCGAGTGCCTCCGGTCTCGGCGGCCACGACGCAGGCGCCGCCAGGCCCGCCACCCCAGCACCCGCCCGGCGTTGCCCAACATCGCGGCACGGCCGGCCGCGGTCGGTGACCGCTCCGAGGCGGGCCACTGGGAAGCCGACCAGATCATCGGCGCCCGCAACCAGTCCTCGATGCTGTGGCTGACCGAGCGGGTCAGCCGGTACTCGATCCCGGTCACGATGCCCGAGGGCTACAACGCCGAGGCCATGCTCGGCGGTCTGGTCGAGGGCCTCGACCGGATCCCGCCGCACCTGCTCCGATCGATCACCTTCGACCAGGGCTCGGAGTGGGCCCAGTGGCCGACCATCGCCGCCACCTACGGCATCGACGCCTGGTTCTGCGATCCGCATTCGCCGTGGCAGCGCGGCCAGATCGAGAACCTCAACCGCCAGTGGCGCTGGTGGTTTCCCCGCGGCATGCGCCTCGACAACGTCGATCCCGCCCACGCCGATCACGTCGCCGGGGTCATCAACGGCCAACGCCGCCGCAGCCTCGACTACCACAGCCCCGCCGCCCTCTACGCTGCACTCACCGTGCACTGATCACTGGCATTGGCCGACCCACGGCGACATGACCGATGAGGAGTGGGAGCTCATCGCCGATCTGGTGGCGCCCTACTGGTCGCGGGGCAAGATGGGCCGCCCGGTCACCGTGTCTCGCCGGCGGGTGGTGGACGCCATCTTCTACGTGGCGGCGACAGGCTGCCAGTGGCGGGCGCTGCCGGGGTGCTACCCGAACTGGAACACCGTGCACCGCTACCACCTGACCTGGTCCCGGGACGGCACCTGGGAGGCCATGGCGGCCCGCCTCGCCGGTGCGGTCCGCCAGGCAGAGGGCCGCCAGGCGGAACCCTCGGCGGGGATCGTGGATGCCCGCAGCGTCCGGGGCACCTCCACGGTCACCGGTCCCACCAGGGGCTATGACGCCGGGAAGAAGATCTCGGGCCGCAAGACCTTCGGGATCGTGGACACCCTCGGGCTGCTGGTGGCGGTCACCGTCATGGCCGCGGGGACCTCGGACAACACCGGGGGCATCGAGGTCACCGACCGGGCCCGCGCCGCGTCGACCCGCTTCGCCAAGCTGTGGTGCGACGCCGGGTTCAAGCGCACCTTCA
The DNA here is from genome assembly GCA_013695075.1 of Acidimicrobiia bacterium. Lineage (GTDB taxonomy): Bacteria > Actinomycetota > Acidimicrobiia > Spongiisociales > UBA5794 > JACDBE01. The sequence continues at coordinate 1,131 of JACDBE010000070.1, read as the reverse complement.
TCGACCACTGCCGCCGCCACCACGTCGGTGTCGAGGTCGTCAATCGGATCCACCCCCACCGCTTCGTTGCCCTCCCCCGACGCTGGCTGGTCGAGCGCACCTGGTCCTGGCTCATGAACAACCGCCGCCTCCAAGTCGACTATGAACGTGATCCCGTCGTCACTGAAGGCTTCATATGGGCCGCCCACAGCCGCTACCTCCTCCGCCGCCTCACCCAACCCACCTCCCCGTGATCGCGCTGGGACAACTATCGCGACAGCCACTGAGATGATGCATCGTGGAACCAAACGACCGATGAGCGTGACTCCGGCACCGATGAGCGTGACTGAGGTGGCACGTTCCCGCGGTCGCGGTCGCGGTCGCGGTCATGGTCGACCTGTCGCCCAAGAGCTGGCGACGCTCATGGGCATCCTCACCAAGCTCCTCGAGAGCACCGCGCGCCTGTGCGCGGCCGAACCGATCCCACCCAACAAAGGAGACGACATGACCCCCACCGAGCGCGCCGCAGAACCTGTTCCGAACCCTGAGCAGATCCTTCGGGTCGGCATGGGCTTCTGGGCGTCGAAGGCCCTGCTCTCGGCCGTCGAGCTGGAGCTGTTCACCGTGTTGTCCGACACCGGGCTCACCGGAGACGAGATCGCCGGCAAGCTCGAGCTACACGAGCGCAGCCGCTTCGACTTCCTCGACGCCCTTGTCGCGCTCGGCGTGCTCCAGCGCACCGGCAGCGGTCCTGACGCCGTCTACTCGAACACGCCCGACACCGCGATCTTCCTCGACAAGACCTCGCCCGCCTACCTCGGCAGGATTCTCGAGATGGCCAACGCCCGGCTCTACGGCTTCTGGGGGTCCCTCACCGAGGCCCTCCACACCGGCCTGCCCCAGAACGAGATCAAGACGGGTGCGCCCGGTCTCTTCGAGGGCATCTACGCAGACCCGGAGCGGCTGCGGGTATTCCTCGACGGCATGCAGGGTATCCAGCTCGGCTCGTTCAACGCGCTCTGCGCGACCCTCGACCTCAGCGCGCACAGCCGGTTCTGCGACATCGGCGGTGCCAACGGCACACTCGCTGCGATGGTCGCGGCCGCCAATCCACAACTCACGGGCGTGACCTTCGACCTCCCACCCGTAGCG
>JACDBE010000143.1 GCA_013695075.1 Acidimicrobiia bacterium | reverse complement strand
GTTGGCGGCCGATCCCGCCGGGGATCCGCCGGTGCCCATGCAGGTCACCACGACCGACGCCGCTTACAGCGAGCTCGCCTGGGAGCCCGGCGGCGATCGGATCGCGTGCCTCCGGTCGGAAGAGCTGATCGGCTACCGCCACACCCGGGTGGCCCTGGTCCACTCGGATTCAGGCAAGGTCACGGTCCTCACCGGGCGGCATGACCGCACGTACGCAGCGTTTCCCGGTGCCCGGCCGCCGGTGTGGGCCGACGGTGCGCTGCTGGCGTCGTACGAGGACCGAGGGCGGGTGCCGGTTGCGAAGGTGCCGCTGACCGGTGCCAGTGATGGGCCGGAGACGCCGGTGGCCGGTGATCGATGGGTCCTCGGGTTCGACGCTGCCGGCGGCACCCTTGCATTCGCGGCGACCCATGCCGACTCGCCATCCGAGATCTTCGCGATCGTGGACGGCGAGGAGCGGCAGCTCACCTGGCACCAGACCGGCTTCCGTGACGTGGTGCCAGCACAGCCCGCTGAACGCTTCGCGGTCAAGGCGTCCGACGGCACCGAGCTCGATGCATGGGCGATCCTTCCACCCTTCTTCGACCCGGAGGGCTCGCACCCGGCGGTGCTCAACATCCACGGTGGACCGCACACCCAGTACGGCGAGCGGTGGTTCGACGAGTTCCAGCTGTATGCCAGCGCCGGGTACGTAGTGCTGTTCGCCAACCCGCGCGGTTCAACGGGCTACGACGAGGCGTCGGCCCGCGTGCTCATTTCCGCCGCGTCGAGTGAGGACCCGGGGGAGGGCTGGGCACCACCGGCGTTCGAGGACCTGATGCGTGTCGTCGACACCGCGCTCGAGCGGTATCCGGCGATCGACGAGCGCCGGCTCGGTGTGATGGGCGGGTCGTACGGTGGCTACATGACCTCCTGGATCATCGGGCACACCGACCGGTTCGCGGCCGCTATCTCCGAGCGGGCGGTGAACAACGTCGCCTCGCTCGAGTGGTCGTCAGACGCCGCTGGCTACTTCCGGTTTGCCATGGGTGCGACCCACCTTGCTGCGCCGGAGGAGTACGCACGGCTGTCACCGATCACGTACGTCGGCGACATGGCGACACCGGTGTTGATCATCCACTCCGAGAACGACCTGCGATGCCCGGTCGAGCAGGCCGACGCCTTGTTCGTCGCCCTCCGGCTGCTGGGCAAGCCGGTTGAGTACGTCCGGTTCCCGGCCGAGAGTCACGAACTCACCAGATCCGGCTCTCCGAAGCACCGCATCCAGCGCGCAGAGCTCGTCCTCGAGTTCCTTGCCCGCCATCTGGGCGGTGAGCGCCCGCCGGTCAACGCAGACAGGGAGAAGCAGGCGGCGGACGCGCTCCCGGTTTCGCCGTAGCCTGGCGGCCTCGTAGCCACACCTGGTATCGCGGGTCCCGCTCAGGAGTCGGTCGGCCCGGAGAACCCGATGAGCACCCCCCCGGGGGCTCGGACCAGCGCAACCCGGACGCCCTTCATGATCGTGGTCGGTTGGCGTACCGACTCGGCTCCGGCGGCCAGCGCCGCGTCGTACGCCGCCTGTGTGTCCGGCACGTGCACCGTCGGGGTCGACCCCGGTGCCTCGTCCGGGCCGGTTTGCCGGATGTCTCCTCCACCCGTCGCCGAGTAGGCGAACAGGTGGTAGTCACCCTCCGGTGTCGGCAAGGGCGCTTGGAAGTCCCAGCCGAGCACCTGGGCACACCAGTCGCGGGTGGCCGACGGGTCGGCGCTCGCCAGGTCGGTGTGCGTGATCCACCCGAACAGATCTTGGGTGAACTCGTGGCGTCGCTCGTCTGTCGTCGAGGCCTCACCTCCTGGGATTCGCGGCCGGTTCCTGCGAGCCGTTGCTCCATCGCAGCCTACGAGCGAGGGGACCACTTGTGAGAAACCTCTTGACAGTCGAACGTATGTTCGATATGGTGGGATTCACTTCCCCAACTGAAGAGCCCTCTGCGGAGGGATGTCTCGTAGGGAAGGATTCTGCTGGTGGTGGACCCACAGCACTCCGACACACTGGGCTCGGCGATCGATGGCATCGCCGCGGTTGACCCGGTGTTCGTGTCGGACGACGATCTGGAGGCGGGGGTGGCGATCTTCAACCGTGCCGTGTCTCGCCTGGAGGCGTTGTTGGCGCGCTGGGCGGGGGAAGCGAAGCGGCGGGGTTCGTTCCAACGCGACGGGTTGGTGTCGTTGACCCGATGGTTGGCGTTCCACGCCGACGTGGACAACGGTCA
>JACDBE010000137.1 GCA_013695075.1 Acidimicrobiia bacterium | reverse complement strand
CGGGGTCAGCACCGCCAGCAGCGCCGGGGTGGCCAGCTCCCGCAGCGAGGCCCTGGTGCAGATGTCGATGACCGGGCCGTAGTCGGGGCGGCGCCGTCCCGCCATGATCTCGCCGTCGGCGAACTGGCGGCGGACCTCCTGGACCACCACCCCGGCGGTACGGCTCACCGCCCGGATCGCCAGCGACGAGAACAGGAAGGGCACGGCGCCGCCGATGAGCAGCCCGATGAACACCTTGGGGTCGGCCACATTGATGACGATCACATCGAAGACGGTCTGGCCCGCCGCGGTGAGCCCTTCGATCACCTCGCGGCTCAGGGTCTCGTTGCCGATGGTCTCGATGAAGCTGGCGAACAGGGCGACGGCGGCGATGACCGCCGAGCCAATGGCGAACCCCTTGGTGACCGCCTTGGTGGTGTTGCCAACGGCGTCGAGGCTCACCATCACCCGCTGCGCCTCGGCCCCGAACTCGCCGGGCATCTCGGCGATGCCGGCGGCGTTGTCGGCGACGGGACCGAAGGTGTCCTCGGAGACCACCACCCCGGTGGTGGCCAGCATCCCCATCCCGGTGAGAGCCACCAGGTACAGCGAGAACTGGATGTTGCCGCCACCGAGCCCGATGGCGACGCCCAGGGCACCGGCGATGGCGAGGATGGCCCACACCGACGACTCCATGCCGGACGAGGTTCCCGAGAGCACGGTGGTGGCCGGGCCACCGGAGGTCGACGCGGCAATCTCCTGTACCGGGGCGGTCTCGGTGGAGGTGAAGTACTCGGTGATGCGGCTCACCACCTGGGCCAACACCAGACCGATGACGACGGCGCCGAACATGCGCCACCCGAGGTTCGTGATGCTGCCGGTGGGGTTGCCAACGTAGAGCAGGGTGAGCACCAGGGTGCCGATAACGGTGAGCACCCCGGCGGTGAGGAATCCGCGGTTGATCGGTGCCAGCGCCGAGCGGTCGTTGGGTCGGGCCCGCACCGCGAACACCCCGACGATGGAGGCGAGGACCCCCAGGGCGCGGGCGGCCAGTGGGAAAAGGGCACCGATGGCCCACAGCTGCGGCTGGTCGGGGAAGATCGACTGGAAGGCGGGGACGCCGAGGATGATGGCGGCCACCAGGGTCACCTCGTAGGACTCGAACAGGTCGGATGCCATCCCGGCGCAGTCGCCAACGTTGTCGCCGACGTTGTCGGCGATGGTGGCCGGATTGCGCGGGTCGTCCTCCGGGATGCCCGCCTCCACCTTGCCCACCAGGTCGGCGCCGACGTCGGCCGCCTTGGTGAAGATGCCGCCGCCCACCCGCAGGAACAGGGCGAGCAGGGAGCCTCCGAACCCGAACCCGACCAGGATGGCCGACGAGGTGTTCTGGAACACCATCATGATGACGGTGGCGCCGATGAGCCCCAACCCGACGCAGAACATCCCGGCGACGCCACCGGTGCGGAAGGCGACCTCGAGGGCGGGAGCCATCTGCCCGGAGCGGGCGGCCGCCGCGGTGCGCACGTTGCCCCGCACCGCCAACCCCATGCCGATGAACCCGGTGAGCCCCGACATCACACAGCCGAGCAGGAAGGCGACGGTGCGCCACAAACCGGAGGCGCCGAAATCCAGCGCCTCGGTGCCGTCGGGGCGAACCACGGCCGTCGAGGTGAGGAACACGATGACGGTGAGCGGGATGAGGATGAAGGCGATGGTGCGGAACTGGCGACTCAGGTAGGCGAGGGCGCCCTCCTGGATGGCCCTGGCGATCTCGATCATCTTGGGGGTGCCCTGGTCCTTGCGCAGCACCCCCTGCATCAACAGCAAGCCGACCCCGATGGCGAGGAGGGCGGTGATGGCCGAGCCGTAGAGGATGAACCACTCACCACCGAGCAGGTCGAACTCCTGGTAGCCACCTTCGGCGGCAAGTACTGGTAACACGGATCCCCTCACGGTGGTCGACCCCGGCGCGCCGGGCGCGCCCGGGCACGAGACGGCGGGATTGTAGAAGGCCGCCCCCGGGCGCGGGCCAATCGGGCCAGCGTGCCGCCACGGCAGGTTCGCTGCCGGTAGTGGCTCAGGTCGAGGCGCACGGGCGCTGCGGGTCGTAGTCGACCTGGAGCACCGGGTGGCCGGGTCGCTCGATGAAGGCCGGGACCAGGCAGGCGTCAACGGTGCCGTCGGGATGGAAGACCACCTGGGCGACTGCGGTGGTGGAGCCGGCGTCGGAGTGGGTGGGCCATACGAGGTTCCCCAGTCCCCACGCCACCGGGACTCCGTCAACCATCTCGCGGTCGCGTCTGAGCGGGAGGGGGGCTTGTCCCCTCCCGCTCAGCTGAGGAGTTCCATGGCCTTGCGGTAGTGGGCCAGGCCTTCTACCTGACGGATGAAGCGGGGGGACTTGCGGAAACGGTCGGCGATGCGGTCGTGGGACTCACCGCTGGAGCGGAGGGCAAGCACCCGCTCCTGGATGGCACGGGTGCTCTTCGAGGTCCCCGTGCCGCTGCGGGGGTACTCGCTCCAGGCGATCATCCGTTCCACGTGCTCGGGGCTGCGGCGCAGGCGGGCGGCGATCTCCTCGGCACCGAGCCCGTTGGCGCGCATGGCGAGGACCCGACGTTCGATGGCACGAAGGTTGGCGTTCACGGCAATTCTCCCGGGAGGCGACCCCCCAAGGTACCTCGAATCTCGGCGGCAGACGACAAGACCGAGCGAGAGGCGATCCGCCCGAGTAGCGTGAGGGTGCGGAACGACGCATCTCTGCCGGGGCCCGCCTCGTCGACCGCGTTGTCCCGTACCTCCAGGCAGGGTCGAACGACCCTGACCGGGGCAGAAAGGGAAACGTACATGACCATAAAGCGCTGGGTGATCCTGCTGATGCTGTTCACCCTCGTCGTTGCCGCCTGCGGTGGCGGTGACGACGATGTCGCCGACACCACACTGGCGGGTATCGATACCACCGAAGCCGCCACCGACACCACCGAGGCGATGGTCGACACCACCGCCGGCACCGGCACCACCGCCGGCACGGGTACCACCGGTGCCCCCGCCGAGGGGATGGTGGCCGCCGCCAACTGCGACTACGGAGGCAAGATCTCGTCCATCGAGGCCACCGGAGAGTCCGAGGTGGTCTTCACCCTGTGCTCACCCGACCCGGCCTTCCTGGCCAAGATGGCCTTCGTCCCGTTCGCCATCCAGCCGGCTGAGCATCTCGACGCCATGGGCGGGTCACCCCTGGATACGCCGATCGGCACCGGCCCGTTCATGCTGGACAACTGGGCACGCGGCTCGGAGATCGTCTTCACCGCCAACGAGAACTACTGGGGTGACGTCCCGGCATTCTCCACGCTGGTGTTCCGGTGGGCCGAGGAGAGCACCTCGCGCATCCTCGAGCTGCAGTCGGGCACGGCCGACATGGCGACCAACCTGGCGGCCAGCGACTACGCCACCGTGGAGGGCGATCCCAACCTGGTGCTGCTGCCCGACCAGAACCCGAACATCTTCTATATGGGTTTCAACAACACCTACCCACCGTTCGACGATGTCCGGGTCCGTCAGGCGATCGCCATGGGCATCGACCGGCAGCGGGTCATCGACACCTTCTATCCGACGGGCTCGGAGGTGCCGACTCACTTCACCCCGTGCAGCATCCCCAATGCCTGCGAGGGTGACCCCTGGTACGACTTCGATCCCGAGGCGGCGCAGGCCCTGCTCGCCGAGGCCGGCTTCCCCGACGGGTTCGAAACGACGATCTTCCTGCGTGACGTGTTCCGGGTATACCTGCCCGAGCCGCAGGTTGTCGCCCAGGAGCTGCAGACCCAGCTCGAGGAGAACCTGGGGATCACCGCCACCATCGAGGTGCAGGAGTCGGGGGCTTTCCTCGAGGCCAACGCCGCCGGTCAGCACGACGGCATCCACCTGCTGGGATGGGGCGCCGACTACCCGCACGTCACCAACTTCCTCGACTTCCACTTCGGTGGCGAGAACATCCAGTTCGGTGATGCCCATCCGGAGATCACCGAGCCGCTGGGTGAGGGGGCGGCGACCATCGACGAGGCCGCTGCCGCCCCGATCTATGCCGAGGCCAACAACGCCATCCGCGAGCTGGTGCCGATGGTGCCCATCGCCCATGGTGCCGCCGCCGATGCGGCGGTGGCGACGCTGGAAGGGGTCAACGTGCCCCCGTTCGGTGCTCCCCAGTTCGCCAAGATGACCCCGGCCAGCGACACGCTGGTGTTCGTGCAGAACGCCGAGCCCATCTCGCTGTACTGCGCAGACGAGACCGACGGCGAGTCGCTGTCGGCCTGCGAGCAGGTGCTCGAGGCGCTGTACGGCTATGACCTCGACGGCTCGGTCATACCCAAGCTGGCCGAGGAGTGCGTCGCCAACGAGGACGGCACGGTGTGGACCTGCACGCTCCGCCAGGGGGTGACGTTCCACGACGGCTCGGCCTTCGACTCGGCGGATGTCATCGCCTCGTGGGCCGCCGGCATCGACGCCGCCAACCCCAACCACGTCGGCAACACCGGTGTGTTCGAGTACTTCTCCTACCTGTGGGGAGGGCTGATCAACGCTCCCCCGGCAGCTGAGTGAGACCGTGGGGGTGGTCGCCACGGCGACCACCCC
>JACDBE010000129.1 GCA_013695075.1 Acidimicrobiia bacterium | reverse complement strand
CGCGATCTCCTCGGTGCCCTCCTTGCCGAGGGAGGCTTCCACGCTCCCGGGCTGGGGACCATGGGTGTGACCCCCGGGATGCAGCGAGATCGACCCCGGCTCGATTCCCGACCCCCGCCGCGACATGAAGTTGCCCTCGACGTAGAAGATGACCTCGTCGGAGTCGACGTTGGAGTGGTTGTACGGCGCCGGGATCGCCTCCGGGTGGTAGTCGAACTTGCGGGGCACGAAGCTGCACACCACCAGGTTGGGCGCCTCGAAGGTCTGATGGACCGGCGGTGGCTGGTGGACCCGCCCCGTGATCGGCTCGAAGTCGTGCACCGAGAACGTGTACGGGTACAGGCAGCCGTCCCACCCCACCACGTCGAAGGGGTGGCTGGCGTAGATGTAGCGGGTCACCCCGCTACGGTGCCGCACCAGCACCGCGACGTTGTCGCCTTCGGCGACGAGCGGCTCGGCGGGACCGGTGAGGTCCCGCTCGCAGTACGGGGAATGCTCCAGGAACTGCCCGTTGCGCGACAGGTAGCGACGGGGCGGGCCGATGTGGGCCCGGGTCTCCACAACCAGAGCGCGCACCGGGTCCTCCTCGTCGACCACGATGCGGTGGGTGGTCGACGCCGGGATGACGACATAGTCACCTGTGACGAAGGGGAGCCGCCCGAACACCGATTCCAGCGTCCCCGAGCCCTCCTCGATGAACAGCAGCTCGTCACCGGAGGCGTTGCGGGTCAGCGGGCTGGTCTGAGCCGACGACACGTACGAGATGCGGCAGTCGTCGTTGGCCAGCAGCAGATGCCGGCCGGAGACCAGGTCGCCGCCGCCCTTGAGTCCGTGGGACCTGAAGTGGCGGGGCTTGAGCGGGTGGTTGGGAGCCACCTGCTGGTCTTCGGTCTCCACCGGTTCGATGGCGACGATGGCGGTGGGAGGGTTGAGGTGGTACAGCAACGCCGACTCGAAGCTGAAGCCCTCCTCGCCCATCAGCTCCTCGGTGTGCAGGCCCCCGTCCGTCTTGCGGAACTGGGTGTGGCGTTTGTGGGGGATCTCACCAACCTGGCGGTAGTACGGCATGAGCTACTCCTTCGGGGAGTTGGGGACGGGAACGTGGCTGGGAACCTCGCGCCGGACCAGACCGACCGCCGTCTGGTTGGCGGCGTCGACGACGGCGGCGATGACCGCCCGGGCAGGTTCGCCGGTGGCGGGCAATCGGGAGGTGGGGGCGACGACCCCCAGCGACGCCAGCGGCCGGCCGGAGACGTCGAGGACGGCGGCGGCGACACCGGTGACACCATGCTCCAGTTCGTCGTGGGAGACGGCGTAGCCACGGCTCCTGATGCGGTCCAGCTCGGCACCGAGCCCGGGGTCGGCGGTGGCCAGCCGGGCGATGGTGGCCGGGTCGGCGTGGGCCAGCATCGCCCGGCCGTGCGCCGCCGCCGCCAGCGAGTGGCGGGTCCCCGGGTGGTAGTGGACCCGCACCACCCGATGTTCGGAGACGACCTGGTCCACCGCCACGGCGTCGTCACCGTCGATGATGGCCAGCACCGCCGTCTCGTGGCAGGTAACGGCGAGGCGCTGCAGGTGGGGCCAAGCGACCCGCCGCATCGCCGGCGACACCATGTCAGCCAGCCCCACCAGCCCGTAGCTGAGGTCGACACCGTCGGGGGTGCGCCGCACCAGGTCGTGGCGTTCCAGGGTGGCGACGAGGCGGGCGACGACGGTCCTGCCCAGCCCGAGTCGCCTGGCCAGCTCGGCGGTGGGGGCGGCGCCGGTCGAGCGGATCTGGTGCATCATCCTCACCGCCTGATCGACCGTCTTCGAGGTTTCCGGCATCTCCGGACCCTAACCCAACCCCCTCCGATATTCAACCGTAACATCCCGATAATCGGGCGCCGACGCAACTCCCGATTTTCTTAGGATCGAAACGCGTCATGAGAGACGCGATCCGATCCTAAGAAAGCGGTCAGCTAGCCTTCCCGGCGATGGCCACGCTCCGGCTGTTCGCCAATCTCCGTGAGGCGGCGGGCACCTCATCGATCGAGATCGAGGGTGCCACCGTCGGCATGGTGCTCGACGCTGCCACCGACCGGTTCGGCTCGACCTTCGCCGCCGGGCTCGACACCGCCAACGTGTGGGTCAACGGGCACGAGGCCGACCGCAGCACCACGGTCGAGGGCGGTGACGAGGTGGCGGTGATCCCCCCGGTTTCCGGTGGCGTCACCGTGTTCGAGGACGGCGACATCACCCCGGCTCTGCTCGGGATCATCCTGCTCGCCAC
>JACDBE010000102.1 GCA_013695075.1 Acidimicrobiia bacterium | reverse complement strand
CTGGAGGCGGTGATGCAGTCGTCGCCCTGGTGGGTGCCCAAGGCGGTGGATCAGGCGGTGTTGGACCGGGCCATCACCGTTGCTAACCGGTTCATCGCCGATGTGGCCGGCCGCCGGGATCACCCGTTGCGCCATCACATCGACCGGGTTGCCGCCGACATGGTGGTGCGGCTGCGGGAGGACCCGGTGTTGCTGGCTCGCGGTGAGGACCTGAAGCGGGACATCCTGGCTCAAGACGCGGTGCAGACCTATCTCACCGGTCTGTGGGAAGGCACCAAGCAGTCGATCCTCACCCAGGCCGACGACCCCGCCAGCGGGTTGCGACGCCGCGTCGAGTCGTCGATCGCCGGGATGGCCCGATCGTTGCGGACCGACCCGGAGCTACGGGCCAGGGTCGAGGAATGGTTGGAGCGGATTGCCGGTGAGCTGGTCGACCGCTTCCAGGACGAGTTCTCCGAGCTGGTGAAGGCCACCGTCGATCGCTGGGACGCCACCGAGACCGGCGAACAGCTGGAAATGCTGCTGGGGCGGGACCTCCAGTTCGTGAGGATCAACGGCACCGTCGTCGGCGGTCTGGCGGGGCTGGCCATCTACTCCGTGGCACGACTGATCGCCTGATCTATCACCCGGACACGAAGATCGCCAGCGGGTACGAGGCCCCGGAGCCGTCGGTGACCGTCACCACCACCCGCCATCCGCCCTCGAGCTGGGCACCGCCGACAACGACGGCCGCCTCTCCGAACGGCGCCGACTGCTCGACGGCGGCCGCGGCCACCGCCTCGGGCACATCTTCGTCTGCCTCGGGGGGAGGGTCGACCTCGGCCCGGGGCGGAAGCGGCAGCGGAGCGGGCAGGTCGATCACCGCCGACGCCCCCGTGCCGTCGATGAGCACCGGCACCAGCACCGCCCGCGGCGGTGCCGCCGCGATCGGCTGGGCAGCATCACCCACCATCGCCCGGAACACCACCGTGACGTCGTAGCGCCCGGACCCGATGCCGTCGACGGCGACGGCCCTGGCCCACTCCACCCAGGCGTAGGCACCCTCGGGTACCTCACGGGGCGGCGACCCTTCCGGTACCAGACCGTCGCTCACCTCGCCGGTGGAGAAGTATTCGGACACGAACCACTCGGCGGTGACCACGGCCATCCGCACATCGACGTCGGGCACCCCAGCCTTCAGGTCCTCCTCGGAGTACAGCACCGCATCCGCTGCCGGCGGCGCGACGGTGGCGTCCTCCGGGACGGTGACGGAGGGGATCACGGTGGTGGCGGTCATCGGTGCCATCGTGACCGCCACGGTGGTGGTGGCCGCCGCCGACTCCACCGCCGGCGGGGCCTCCACCATCGTTCCCGGAGGCTGCCGGATGCTGCGCACCACCATGAAGGCGAGGATGCCGACGGCGACGGCGGCAATGACGGTCAGCGCCAAGGTGCGGTTCTTGCCCCGGTCGAGCTCGTCGGCGAGCATCGCCCACGGCATCGTCTCGTACTCTTCGTGGCTGCCTTTCGGGTGTGGCGTCGTCATATCCATAATGATATGACGATGCTCAGCGTTGTTCAAGGGTGTATGATCCTCGAGGATCACCCTCCGATGTAGGACATCTCCACCTTGGGCAGCGGCACCGTTGCCTCCGAGCGGATCTCCGAGTAGCGGTCGGTGCGAGCGGTCCACACCGCGGCGACGGCGGCGGCGAGGTCGGTGTCGCTGGCGCCTCCCCGCAACAGGACACGGAGGTCGGTCCCTGCCGTAGCGAACAGGCAGGTGTACAGCATCCCCTCGGCGGAGATCCGGGCCCTGGTGCAGGTGCGGCAGAACGGCCGGGTCACCGAGGAGATGATCCCGATCTCGCCGGCCCCGTCAACGTAACGCCAACGTTGAGCCACCTCGCCCAGGTAGCCGGCGTCGATGGGCTGCAAGGGGTACCGGGCGTTTATCCGCTCCCGGATCTCCCGGGCGGGAACCACGTCATCGAGGCGCCAACCGTTGGTATGCCCCACGTCCATGTACTCGATGAAGCGCAGGATGTGACCGGTGCCGCGGAAGTGCTCGGCCATGGCGACGATGCCGTCGTCGTTGACCCCGCGCTGGATGACAGCATTGACCTTGACCGGGGTGAGCCCGGCGGCGGAGGCCGCCTCGATCCCATCCAGCACTTGCTGGACCGGGAACCCGACATCGTTCATGGCGGCGAACACGGCGTCGTCGAGCGAGTCCAGGCTCACCGTCACCCGCTTCAGACCGGCGGCGGCCAGCGCCGCGGCGCGCCGGGCCAGCAGCGAGCCGTTGGTGGTGAGGGTCAGGTCATCGACGCCGGCAATGCCGGCCAGTGCGCCGACCAGCACGTCCAGATCGCGCCGCAGCAGTGGCTCGCCGCCGGTGAGCCGCAGCTTGCGCACCCCGAGCCCGGAAAACACCCCGGCGACCCGTTCGATCTCCTCGAAGGTGAGCAGCAGATCCCGTTCCAGGAACCGGTACTCCCGGTTGAAGATCTCCTTGGGCATGCAGTAGGTGCAGCGAAAGTTGCATCGGTCGGTGACCGAGATGCGCAGATCTCGGATCGGCCTGCCCATGGTGTCGATGGGTTCCACCGGCACAGGCTACCGAGGCCCTGAACGTCCCGGCCCGTTCCATCGAAATCTGTCACACCCTGCCCATATGCTCTGCGCATGATGCCGGAGGTTCTCGCTGACAGGCACCCGTGCCCAAGCTGCCGAGCCGACGCGCCACCGCCCCGGGAGCGGGCCGGGGTGGTGGCGGACAGGGGAGCTAGGAGGTTCTATGGCACCAGGTAGACCGGGTACTCCCGGACATCGATGCGGCTGCCGTCCTCAGCCGAGTTGATCCACACGATCAGGTGGCCGAGCTGGGCCGTATCCACCAGGTAGTCGATGGTGAAGTCGAAGGCGCCCCATCCCATCCCGTTGGTGGTCATGGCGAAGCCCTCGGCGATGATCAACCCCTCGTTGTCGGTGAGGGCGTAGGCGAACGTGGCCTCGAAGGCGGCGCCGACGCCGGACACCCGCAGCGGGTTGCCGGCAGGCCCGCCATAGGTGGGGGTCTCCACTGAAACCGCTGCCTGGATGGCGTTGTAGTCGTCACGGGTGACCGGGCGGGTCACCAGATCACCGTCGCCGGTCTGCACTGCGGTCGGGTAACCCTCCACCTCGAATAGCACGGCGGCGACGGTGGGGAACCGGGTGGCGGTGAACACCACCTGGGCGAAACGCAGCGCCGCCGCCGTGGCGTGATCGGCCCCGAACTCGTCCGACAGGTCAACGGTTGCCAGGCCGTCGACGATGGTGACGTTGCGCAGCGTGGTGCCGGCGGGGATCTGGGTCGACAGGCTCGGCACCGACGAGGCTTCGTCGGTGTTGGGTGCTGCCAGCAGCGCCTCGATGGCGGCCGTAGCCGTCGCCGTGGTGTACGGGACCTGCCGATGCACCGGCACCAGGAACGGCCCGGTGCGGCCGTCGTGGCCCGCCTCGTCGATGTAGAGGTAGACCGCCAGATCGAGCGGAGCCTGCTGAGCCGGGGGGTTCGTCGTGATGGGCGGTGCCATTGTGGTGACTGCCGGTGCCAGCGCGGCCGCGGTGGTGGTCACCGGAGGCGTCGTGGTGCTGGTGGCCGCCACGCTGGTGGAGGTCGTCGCCGGGCTCGCCGTGGTGCCGGGGACCTCCGTGGTAGCAGCGGGTGCGAGGGTGGTGGGCTTGCCGGCGCCGCTGGCGGCGCCTCCGCAGGCTGCCAGCAACAGGGCGAGAGTGGAAACGATGGCGGTAAGGCGTCGCATGACGGGTCCCTTCGTGGATTCCTCTGGTTGGATCGCAACCTGCCCGGGCTGGTTCTCCGGCTCGTCACCGGCCGGTCACGGTTGTGTAACGACGCTCGCCATCGGCGACTGCATGGCACGGCAGCACACCAAGGGGTCATGGTCCGGCACCACGGGACGTGACTGGCAACGACCCGGCAGAGGTTGGCGCCGGTACCATCCCCGGGGTGCCACCGGCGCAGGAGCGAAGCGATGTGGTGACCGACGAGGAGATCGAGCGGGTGACCATCGGGGCACCCAGCAGACACGACGCCCCGATCACCCTGGCCGAGTATGACCCGAACTGGCCCGCCCTGTTCGTCCGGGAGGCGGAGCGAATCGGGACCGTCCTGGGAGACCGTGCGCTGCGGATCGAGCATGTCGGTTCTACCTCGGTGCCCGGCCTGGCCGCCAAGCCGATCATCGACATCGTGCTCGAGGTGTCCGACGCCTCCGACGAGCCCTCCTACGTTCCCGATCTGGACGGGGCGGGTTACGTGCTGCGCATCCGCGAGCCCGACTGGTTCGAGCACCGCCTGCTCAAGGGACCGGACACCAACGTCAACCTGCACGTGTTCGGTAGCGGCTGCCCCGAGATCGATCGGATGGTGCGCTTTCGCGACCATCTGCGCGCCGACGCCGGCGATCGTGCCCTGTACCAACAGACGAAGCGCGATCTGGCAGTCCGCACTTGGCGGTACGTGCAGCACTACGCCGACGCCAAGGCCGAGGTGATCGCCGCCATCATGGCCCGGGCCATGGGTGAGCAGTGACACCAGGGCCTAGAGTGTCGCCATGAACAGGGATGGGGTCCAGCGCTGGCTCGAGCGGTACATCGAAGGCTGGCGCGCCAACGAGGCCGAGCCGATCGAAGCGCTGTTCACCGACGACGTCGTGTACCGCTACCGGCCCTACGGTGGCGACGAGCACGCCGACCGGGGCCGCCCCGCCCTGGTGGCGTCATGGCTGGAGGAGCGTGACCAGCCCGACTCTTGGGAAGCCGGCTACGAGGTGTACGCCGTCGACGGCGATCGGGCGGTGGCAGTGGGATACAGCCGCTACCTGGCCACCGCCGACGAACCGGCGCGCACCTACCACAACTGCTTCCTGCTCCGATTCGCCGACGACGGCAGGTGCGCCGAGTTCACCGAGTACTACATGGAGGAGCCGGCGGCGGGCTCGTGACCGTCGGACCGCAATCGGTTCTGGCGGCGCCTGGTAATCGATGCATCGCAAGCCGCACTATCCGGCGCCTTCGGCCTGGGACGGTTCGGCGTTGCGCCGTCTCACGCCGTTCCCAGTGCGGTCGTTGGCCGGTCCTGTGACCAACCCCTTAAGCTCGGGCAATGATCGGTCGACGCCACCACACGATCATCGACGCCCGCGAGCCTCGGGCTTGCGCCGAGTTCTGGTCGGCGATCCTCGGCGATCCGGTGACCTACGACGACGGCGACTTCGTTGTCGTGGCGCCCGACACTGAGACATCGGGGCTCGCCTTCCAGTGTTCACCCGACCACGTGGCGCCCACATGGCCCGATCCTGCGGTCCCGCAGCAGATCCATTTCGACGTCATGGTGGAAGATCCCGCCGAGGCTGGCGTCGAAGTGTTGGCGCTCGGCGCGGTCCGCCTGCAAGGGAACGTGTACGCCGACCCGGCCGGTCACCCGTTCTGTCTCATCAGGCGCCCCCGCTGGGCGCCACCCATCGACGCCGCGGTCCGTCATCGGCCCTCGGCGACCACCCACGCCGGGTAGTCGACGCGCTGGACGAGGTGCGCGGCCCGTGGCCCGACGCTGGTCGTTAACACCCATGCCCGACGATGTGGTGCTCAGGCCGGCAAATCGTGGATCTCGGCTGATCGACGCTGGTGTCAACCACGGCGCGCGTAGATGGTGTTGGTGGATTCGGGTGTGAAGCCGGCACCGGTGTACAGGCGCTGGGCGCGTCGGTTCCCGATCTCGTAGCTGACCTTGAGCCGGGTGGCGCCGAGGCCAGCCAGGCGCTCCAGCCCGGTCGCCAGCAGATGCCGACCGAGGCCCTTGCCCTGGTGACCATCCTCGGTTCGCATCGGTTCCACGAGGCCGATACCGGTGCTCGGGTCGAACCAGAACAACCCGTAGGCGGCGACCGCATCGGTGTCGGTGGCGATGAACAGGTCGAGATCGGTCCGATACAGCGAGGTTTGGGCAAGCCGTTCCGCAACCTGCGATCTGCTTCTCGGCACCATGTGGTGGGGACGACCCCCAGCCTCGGTCCGGTCGCCCAGCCGGTACCGGTCCGGGATCGGGGGGACGGCCGACAGGGTGGCGGCGTCCATCCACATGGTGCCGTCACGCTGGTGGGTAGCGGCCAGGCCGGCGTCGGTGACCAGATCGGCCAGCACCTGATCCTCGTCTGCCACCAACACCTCGACGTCGCTGATCGACAGCTCGCCTATCCGGTCGACGGCCCGCAACCACATGGCCGGCATGAGTTGGTCGGCGAGGCTGGGGACCACGATCAGGTCACACCCCCAGGTGCGTCCCCAATCCGTGAAAACGACCGCCCCCACCGGCTGCTCGGCCCCGTCGACCCAGAACGCCTGGTCGATCGAGTCCGATGCGCGCGGCTGGCGCCACCACCACTGCAGGTCCGCCGCCTCCCACAGGCCGGCAGTCGGATGCTCCTGGCGCGCTCGCTGCAGGAGGACCGTCACCAGCTCTAGACAGTTCAGACCAGACGCCACCCGCGGCACCAAGGGCATGGGCACCTCCGGCGGAGGGAGTGGGATTCGAACCCACGGGACCCGCGAGGGGCCCGGCAGTTTTCAAGACTGCTGCCTTCGTCCGCTCGGCCATCCCTCCGTGGCCAACGGTAGCAACAGCGTCGGGCCACACCCGCGGGAACCGTCCGGCCCCGCATTGGTGCGGGACAACGGGTCCGGCGCACCATGGCGAACCTGCCCCGGACGGCTATCCTGGTACATCCAGGGGACGGCAATGGGGGAGTCATGGGACAGCCAAGCCGACCGTCTCGGTGGTGCTTCCGGCGTGCAACGAGGATGCGCTCATCGAGCGGACGCTGCATCGGGTGACGGATTCTCTAGCGACGCTTGAAGCACGCCTCGGTCCCGATGACCTCGCTACGAGCGGCGCGGGCGGGACTCGCCCTGTATGCACCAAGTCGCTCGCTGGCGGTGTGGGGGTGGCGTGCCTCGTGGCACCTGGTGGGATTGCTCGGCCCGCGGGCGGTTCCCGGGCGCACCGAGACCTGGTCGCCCCCGATGCCAGCAGGGACTTGGCGGGAGCTGTGCCAGGAAGGGTCGGGTCTGGTGGGAGGCTTCGACGCCATCGCCATCCACCAAACCAGGCGGCGAGCGCGCACCGGTCTCGGTCTGCTCCCCATCGGCGGCGACGTCCTCAAGGCCTTCGTCAAACTCCGCCGGGCCGCCGCCGAGCCACTGGCGGCCGAGGCCCGAGCGTTGCAGCTCGTCGCCGAGGCGTCACCAACCCGGTTCATTGCACCGCGCCTCATTCACCTCGGCAGCTGTCAGGGATGGGATCATCTCGTCATGTCGGCGCTTGCCCCAGCCTGCATCGGATCCCGTCCGATCTACCGCTGGAGGCGGTGTCGGCCGACATCGGACGGGTGGCCGGGCTGCCCAAGCAGCATGAGGTGCCCGAGCACTGGCGTCCGATGCACGGCGACTTCACCCCGTGGAACCTGCGGTCCTCCGGCGGCCGACTAACCCTGGTCGACTGGGAGGACCGCGGCTGGGCGCCGCCACACGCTGACGAGGTCCTGTACCACGCCACCCGCCAGGCGCTGGGTGGTCGACTCGTCGTCGCCGCACCGGCCGCCACCGAGGCGGTGTACTTCTGGATCGATCGGGTAGGCACCCGTATGAATGCCGCCGGTGACGACGTGGACCGGGCCTTCGGTGAAAGGGTTCTCCAGGCCCTGGCGGCATCCTCATCGTCGGCGTCTTCCTCCTTCTCCGCGGCCGCCGATGCCTGATCGATCCGTTCTCGGCAACCATCCGCTGCCGTCGTCCCGCCTGGCGGCGGCGCCGGCCGGCGCCGTCGCCGGTGGAAAGACCTAGTCATGCCGACCACTGACGCCGCCGCGGCGCGGGCGGTGCTTGCCGCCCTTGGTAGTGCCGGGGTGGACTATGCCCTGCTGCACGGCGGCGAACGGCTCGACGGGCCGGAGCCGATGTCCGACATCGACATCGTGGTGCGCATCCCGCCCCGTGCCGTGATCACCCAGGCACGAACCGAGCTCGACGAAGGAGGGCTGGCGCCAGTGACCCTTCGGCCATACGACATTGGCAGGACCGCCACGTTGTGCGTCATGGATCGTCGGGGTCGCTCGGGGGTACAGCTCGACATGCTCTACGACCGGGATGGTATCGGTAGGTACCACGTCCGCTCTGGAGAGCTGGTGGCGGATCCTGCCGCCGGCAAGGGCGTGCCGTCGGTCGCCGAAGCGGATCAGCTTGTCTACCTGTGGGCCAAGCGGCTCGCCAAGCGGCAGGAGGGGCGACGCCTGGCCGTGGAGGCCAGCCTGCATCACCTCGGTCCTGACGCGGTGCGGGAGGCGGCACGCCGCCTCATCACTCGTGACGACTGGGTGGGCGACCTCATCGGCCATAGAACCTCGCCGCGGCCTCACCGGCGGTTGGCGACAAAAAGGGCGGCCCTCGAGATTGCCAGGCTTGGGTCCCGGCTGGTCACCCCCATTGGGTTCTGGGCCCACCTCTCCCGGGGTGACGGCGAGGTGGCCCGCCACGTGGCGGAGCGCTTCGGCCGGATCCTGGTGTACGCCACCGCGCCCCGGTCGCCCAATGCCCGGGCCGCCTGGTGGTGGTACGCCCGTCAGGTGCTTCCCATCCGGCTCCGTCCCGGTCTGGTGATCTCTCACGGGCGGCGGCCACGAGGGGTGACCGCTCCCCACCTGGTGCTCGAGGATGGCGCGACCGATGTCGATGAGATCGGGGCACGCATCATGGCTGCGATGAGCGACCGGCTAGGCCCGTGAAGATCCTCGTCTCGGCGTACGCCTGCGAACCGGACAAGGGCTCGGAGCCCGAGGTGGGGCTACAGGTGGCCCTCGCCGCCGCCAAGCATCACGAGGTGTGGGTGCTCACCCGTGACAACAACATGGACGCCCTGCGAGGCATGTTCTCCGACCACCCGCTGCGGGACCGGATCACCTTCCGGCCGCTGGACCTACCCGGAATGCCGTTGCGCGCCAAGCGACTGGGGACGGCCGGTCTGCAGTGGTACTACGACCGCTGGCAGCGCCAGGCGCTGGAGGTGGGGCGCGACCTGGATCGTCGCATCGGATTCGACCTGGTCCATCATGCCACCTTCGCCACCTACTGGGCCCGAGCCGGGCTCGCCGACCTGGGCAAGCCGTTGGTGTTGGGCCCGGTAGGGGGAGCGGTCGAGCTTCCCGCGTCGTTTTGGATATGGCTCGGGTTGAGGGGGGTCACGGAGGAGGCGCAGCGGCGGGTGATGCGCCGCCTGATGGCGTCCCGGCGGGTGGTGCGCCGCACCATCCGAGAGGCGGCGATCGTGCTCGCCCAGAACCCGGAGATGGCGGCTCGAATCAAGAGCCTGCGTACCGGTCCGGTGGTCGTCGTCCCCAACGCCACCGGGGTGGTAGCGCCCCAACCGGGGATGCCGGCACTCGCACGTGGCAAGAACGTGGTCTATGCCGGCCGGTTGGTCCCGTGGAAGGCGGCGCCGCTGGCGGTGGAGGCCATGGCGTACGTTGCCCATCCCGACGCCAGGCTGCTGGTGTTCGGCGACGGCCCGGACCGCGCCAGAGTCGCATCTACTCTCCGGGAACGGGGTCTCGCCGACCGGGTCGAGCTGCGCGGCCAGGTTGCCCGCAAGGACCTGCTCCAGGCGATCGCCAGTGCCGGGGTCCTGGTCCATCCCGCCCTCCACGAGGAAGCAGGGCTGGTGGTGGCCGAGGCGCTGGCCATGAACACCCCCGTGGTGGCCCTGCGCCGGGGCGGGCCGGCCGAGCTGATCTCCCGGTTCCGCGAGTCCTCCGGCGAGACCGTCGAGATCGGCAGCCCCGACGTGACCGCCCGCAGGATGGGAGCCGCCATCGACCGCTTCCTCAACGGCCCGTCCCCGCCAATCGAGGCTCGCCGCCCGTCGCCGACGTTCGAGGAGGCGATGCTGGCGGCGTACGACGACGCCGTCGCCCTGACCGGCTGAGCACCGCCGCCGTCCCGGTTGTTCCCCTCCTTGCCGTTGCGCGAGAGGAGTGGCTGCGGAGCAGCCGGGAAGGGGGTACGACGCCGGGCCGCTGAGGCGTCCCTCCCCGCCTCGAATCCCTTGCCGCCTCGAATCCCTTGCCGGAAGCGGTCAGCATTGTCCGGCCGGCTCGGCGGGGAGATGGGCGTCGACTCCGCCCACAAGGACCGGGGGGCGGCGCAGGATCGACAACACGAACCGCGGGTTGTTGGTCAGCTAGCGGCGCCACAGCCGGCGTGGCTTGCGCCCCAGTCGGTAGAGCCACTCGAACCCGGAGCGCTTGATCCACACCGGCGCTTCGGTGGCCACACCGGCGTGGATGTCGAAGGCGGCACCGACCCCGAGCAGGACGGCGGCGTCGTGTCGCCCGGCGTGCGCCGCCATCCACCGCTCCTGCTTGGGGGGTACTCAGACCCACCCACACCACGTCGGGGGCGGCGTCGTTGATCAGGCTGACGATCCCCTCGTCCTCATCGGTGAGGGGACGGAAGGGCGGTGAATACGTCCCCACCACCTGTAGACCGGAAAACCGAATGCCGAGGTTGGCGGCCAGTAGGTCGGGGACGCCTTCCTTGCCACCGTAGAACGCCGGCCAGGCAGAACGTATCCGCGGCGAGCTGGATGATGTGGTGCGGGCCTTCGAGACGATGCAGCTGGTGGACTCCATCGAGAGCGAGACTCCCGAGCTTCGGGCCCTGATAGAGCAGCAGTCGGAGGTCGTGGGCCAGTTGAACGCCCTGGCGGTACTGCGCGACCAGCTGGCGGTCGATGCCGAGCTGGCTGGCAGCGGGGTGGTGGTGGTCTCGCCGGCCGAGGAGGTTGTCCCTGTCGGCAATGACATGGCGCGTGCTGCCGCCGTTCTCTCGTCGTCGGGTCGCTGCTCGGCGGCGCCGTTGCCCTGGTACGCCCCAGCGCAGCCACACCATCGACGACGACATCGCCGCCCACCATCTTCCGTCGGAACCCATCAGCGAACGGCAACCCGACGACCCGGACTGGTTTGCTCGAGGGCAGCACCCGGGAGTGAGCAACCCGTGGCGCGGCGGAGGGAGTGGGATTCGAACCCACGGGACCCCTAATGAGGCCCAACAGTTTTCGAGACTGCCGCCTTCGTCCGCTCGGCCATCCCTCCGCCGGCGATTGTAGGCGGGCGCCGCACCGGCTCTAGGAGCTGCGCCATCAGCACAGGTGCCCCTGGGTGCGCACCTCTTAGGGCCGACGATCGGCGAAAAACGCCGCCACCAGGTCTGCCGCCTCGGCGGCCCGCACCCCGGCCACCAGCTCGCAGCGGTGGTTGAGCCTGGCGTCCTGGGGGATGTTGTACAGGCTCCACGCCGCTCCGGCTTTCGGGTCGACCGCACCAAACACGATGCGTTCGATACGGGCCCACACCGCCGCCATGGCGCACATCGGGCATGGTTCCAGGGTGACGACAAGGGTGTGGCCGTCGAGCCGCCAGTCGCCGGCGGCCTTGGTGGCCGCCGACAGCACCAGCATCTCGGCGTGGGCGGTGACGTCGCCGCTCTGGTGGCGCC
>JACDBE010000049.1 GCA_013695075.1 Acidimicrobiia bacterium | reverse complement strand
TGGGTTCATGCCTTCTATGAAGGCACATGACTCACGCCCTCTTCAAGTCGCTGCTCGTAGGTGCAAGATCTCAGGAGACCGACTCCAGGCGCAACCGTGGCACCCCATATTCCTTCCACGATCCCGTCTTGACCCGGACTGTCCGTGCTCTGCATAATCAGTATGGATAATCAGGGGAAGGAGAACTACATGGTGGAGAGCAACGGCTCGGCCAGGGTCGCGCTGGTCACGGGCGCGGCGAGGGGCATCGGGCGGGGGATAGCCTTGCGGCTGGCATCGGACGGGCTCGACGTGGCGGTGAACGACCTGGAGGCAAACGGCGAAGATCTCGAGCAGGTGGCGGAGGAGATCCGCAACGCGGGACGGCGTACGGCGACCGTTTACGCGGACGTGTCGAATCCCGACGAGGTCGAGGGCATGGTTAGCAGCGTCGCCGAGGAGCTCGGACAGCTGAACGTCATGGTAGCTAACGCCGGCATCGCTCAGCGTCGCGCCGCTCCTCGACATCACACCCGAAGACTTCGATGGGCTCATGGCAGTCAACCTGCGCGGCGTCTTTCTCTGTTACCAGGCGGCGGCGCGGCAGATGATCCGGCAAGAAAGCGGCGGCAAGATTATCGGCGCGGCTTCGATAGCCGCCCACAAGGGCTTCGCCATGCTGGCGCACTACTCGGCCTCCAAGTGGGCCGTGCGCGGCCTCACCCAGGCCGCGGCGCAGGAGTGGGCGGAGTACGGCATAACAGTCAACGCCTACTGCCCCGGCATCGTCGGTACCGCTATGTGGGACCTCATCGACGAGAAGCTCGCCGAGCACATGGGGCTGCAGAAAGGCGAGGCGCTCCAGCAGTACTCGGAGCTGATCGCCTTGGGCCGCGTCGAGGAGCCGGAGGACGTCGCGGCCTTCGTCTCGTACCTCGCCTCGCACGACTCGGACTACATGACCGGCCAATCCGTCATGATCGACGGCGGCATCATCTTCTCATAGCTTGCAATCGCTACTTACCTTGACCGGGATTCCCGCAGCGGATATCGTGACTATTCGAACAAAAGGACCCGGGAAAGGGGACTTCATGACAGAGGTTGCCGGCACGAGAAAGCCGGGCAAGTAGGCTCTGCTAGATGCTGATCGAACGATGAGCAGCGGCCGATTATCGGACAGAACGAGCGCCAACTAACCCGGGAGAAGGGAGCCATGATGCCGGAGTTCGAGACGGGTGACGTACGAGCGAACGGGTTGCAATTTCACTACCTGGAGATGGGCGAGGGACCGCTGGCGCTGTGCCTGCACGGATTCCCGGACTCTCCTTGGACCTACCGCTATCTCATCCCCGAGCTGGCCGAGGCCGGCTACCGCGCGGTGGCCCCGTTCAACCGGGGATTCGCGCCGACGGAGGTTCCGGCCGACCGCCACCACGTTCATACCAGCACCATGGTCGCCGACGCGGTCGCTCTCCACGAAGCACTCGGCGGGGACGGCGACGCCGTGCTCATCGCCCACGATTGGGGGGCGGTGGCCGCCTGGGGGGCCGCGGGTCACGCGCCCGCGCGCTGGCGCCGGTGCGCCATCTTGAACATACCTCCGTTCCAGGTCTTCGGAGAAAATCTGTTCAGCTACGACCAGATCAAGCGCTCCTTCTACTTCTGGTTCTTCCAGATGCAGGCGGTCGCCGAGAAGATCATATCGGCGGACGACTTCGCCTTTATCGACCGTATATGGGGAGACTGGTCCCCCGGCTACGATGCGACGGAGGATCTGCCGTACGTGAAAGAGTGCCTGAGAGATCCGGCCCACTTCCAAACCGCACTGGGCTACTACTGGGGGCAATTCGAGCCTGCTCGAATGGGCTCGGCAATGTGGGCGGAGGAGCAGGAAGCTGCGTGGGGACGGCCGATCACCCAACCTATCCTCTATCTGCACGGTACCCAGGACGGTTGTCATGGCCTTAACGGGGAGCAAGTGAAGGAGGTACCAGCTCACCTTGGAGAAGGCTCTGAGTCCGAGCTGATCGAGGGGGTTGGCCACTTTATGCTCGTTGAGAGACCAGAGGAGATCAACGGCCGGATCTTGCGGTTCCTTGGCAAGGCTTAGGGATGGCCTCGTTGCCCAACGGGACGCGGCGTATCGCGACGCCGGCGAGATGGAGCGACGCGGTGTCTCTACAGACCTTGACCGGCGCTTGCGCCAGATCTATCATGACGGTTCACACAAAATAAGCACCTGGGAAAGGGGGCTTCATGACAGAGGTTGCTGGCGCGAGGGAGCTAAGCAAGGAGGCTTTGCTCGATGCTTACCGGACGATGCGCACGATCCGGGAGTTCGAGGAGCGGTTGCACACGGAGTTCGCGACCGGTGAGATCCCGGGCTTCGTGCACCTGTACGCGGGCGAGGAGGCCATCGCCGCTGGCGTCATGGCCCACCTCGACGAGAACGACTACGTAGCGAGCACACACCGCGGGCACGGCCACTCCATCGCCAAGGGTTGCGACGTCAAGGGGATGATGTTCGAGATCTACGGCAAGGACGAGGGCATCTGCCGCGGCAAGGGCGGCTCTATGCACATCGCCGACCTGGACAAAGGAATGCTCGGCGCGAACGGTATCGTCGGTGGCGGCCCGCCGCTGGTCTGCGGCGTCGGTCTCTCCACCAAGGTGCGCGGCACGAAGCAGGTCGGTGTCTCCTTCACCGGTGACGGCGGCGCCAACCAGGGCACGTTCCTGGAGAGCCTCAACCTGGCGGCGGTGTGGGAGCTGCCCGTCATCTTCGTGGTGGAGAACAACGGGTACGCCGAGTCGACCTCACGCGACTACGGGGTCGCCGTCGACTCGTACGTCGACCGTGCCCAGGGCTTCGGCATCCCCGGGGTCACCGTCGACGGCACCGACTTCTTTGCGGTGCACGAGGCCGCCGGGGCCGTCATCGACCGGGCGCGCAACGGGGGTGGGCCCAGCCTGCTCGAATGCGAGATGGTCCGCTTCTTCGGGCACTTCGAGGGCGACGCCCAGACCTACCGGGCCCCCGGTGAGGTGGACGACCTGCGGGCAACCCGCGACTGCATCGTTCGGTTCCGGACCCAGGTGGTCGACGCCGAGGTGGTCACCGATGACGAGCTTGACGCCATCGACGAAGAAGCCCGGGCCCTCATCGAGACGGCGGTCGACGAGGCGACGGCGGCACCGGTTCCCGAACTCGACGAGCTGCTCACCGACGTCTACGTGAGCTACTGAGGAGGCGAGACATGGCACGCACCATCACCATGCGTCAGGCGATCAACGAGGCGCTCGATCAGGAGATGACCCGCGACCCCTCGGTGATTTGCATGGGGGAGGACATCGTCGGCGGTGCCGGCAGCCCCGGCGAGGACGACGCCTGGGGAGGGGTCCTCGGGGTCACCAAGGGGCTGTACGCCAAGCACGGCGATCGGCTGCTGGACACCCCGCTGTCGGAGTCGGCATACATCGGGGCCGCCATCGGGGCTGCCACCTGCGGGCTGCGCCCGGTGGCCGAGCTGATGTTCATCGACTTCATGGGGGTCTGCTTCGACCAGATCTACAACCAGGCCGCCAAGTTCCGCTACATGTTCGGCGGCAAGGCGGTGACCCCGGTGACGATCCGGGCGATGGTGGGCGCCGGGTTGCGCGCTGCCGCTCAGCACAGCCAGATGCTGACCCCGGTGTTCACCCACATTCCCGGGCTCAAGGTGGTCTGCCCGTCGACCCCGTACGACACCAAGGGGCTGCTCATCGGCTCCATCCGTGACGACGACCCGGTGATCTTCTGCGAGCACAAGGCGATGTACGACATGGAGGGAGAGGTCCCGGAGACGTCGTACAGCATCCCCCTCGGCGAGGCCAACGTGGTGCGCGAGGGCGGCGACTGCACCATCGTCGCCTACGGGCTGATGGTGCACAAGGCGACCGAGGCGGCGGAGACCCTGGCCAGCGAGGGCGTGGAGTGCGAGGTGGTCGATCTGCGCAGCCTGTCGCCGCTCGACCTGGACACGGTTATCGAGAGCGTCGAGGGCACCGGGCACCTGGTGTGCGTCGACGAGGCCAATCCGAGGTGCAGCATCGCCGCCGACGTGTCGGCCCAGGTGGCCCAACACGCCTTCGGGTCGCTGCGAGCTCCCATCGCCATGGTCACCGCCCCGCACACCCCGGTGCCCTTCGCCCCCGGTCTGGAGGACGCCTACATCCCCGACGCCGCCCGGGTGGCGAAGGCAGTGCGCAGCACCGTGGCCACCGGCGCCTGATGGCCCCGATCGTCCCCATCGTCATGCCCAAATGGGGGCTGTCGATGAAGGAGGGTCAGGTGGTGGAGGTGCTGGTGGCCGAAGGCGACCAGCTGGCCGTCGGCGACGACCTGATAGAGGTGGACACCGACAAGATCAGCGGCATCGTCGAGGCCACCGCCGCCGGCATGCTCCGCCGGCTCGTGGCTGAGGTTGGGCGTACCTATCCGGTCAAGGGCCTGCTGGGGGTGGTCGCCGACGAATCGGTGGGCGATGATGACATCGACGCCTTCGTGGCCGGGTATGCGGTGCCGTCGGCGGCCGAGGACGAGGCGGAGGCGTCGGCGTACCACACGATCGACGTCGACGGCATCATGGTGCGCTATGGCCGGTTGGGGGGCGGCGAGCGCACCGTGCTCCTCATCCATGGCTACGGCGGCGATCTCGACAACTGGCTGTTCACTACCACCGCCCTCGCCGAGGGGTTCGACGTGGTGGCCCTCGACCTGCCCGGCCACGGCCAATCGGCGATCTTCCTCCCCGGGGAGACCGTCGCCGACCTGGCCCGCTTCGTCGAGCGGTTCTGCGAGGTGCTGGCGCTGGGCAGGGTCGACGTGGTGGGTCACTCGCTGGGAGGAGCCATCGCCGCCCGGCTGGCCATCGACCATCCCGATCGGGTGGAGCGTCTGGCGCTGATCGCCCCGGTGGGGCTGGGTCCCGAGATCAACACCGGATACCTCGACGGCTTCGCCTCTGCCCGGTCACGACGCGACCTGAAGGCGGTGCTCGCCGAGCTGTACACCGACCAGACGCACGTGAGCCGAGAGATGGTCGACCAGGTGCTGCGCTATATCCGGCTCGACGGGGTGCCCCAGCTGTTGGCAAGGCTGCGGGCGGGCATCACCGCCGACGACGTGCAGGCCGACCAGCCGGTGCTCGACCTCGACCCGGCGCAGGTGCCGCTGCTGGTGATGTGGGGCAGCGCCGATCGGGTGGTGCCGGCGGCCCATGCCGCCGCCGCCCCCGCCGGCGCCGAGGTGGTCGTGCTCGAAGGCGGCGGCCACATGGTGCAGATCGAGCGCCCCGGACAGGTCAACGCGACTCTCGCCCGGCACCTGAGACGCTAGCCGCGTTGTCTACCCGGGGCCGGACATACCCGGCGAGCTGCGCTCGCCTCCTCCCGCAGATGGGGCCCCTACCTCATCGCGGGCCGTGGTTGCTTGACCGGTCGTGTTGCTTGCCCGCCCGACTTCGCCGGCGAACAGACGCTGGTCGGCCTCCTCCGCACGCGGGGCCCTACCCCACGGCGGCCGTCTGTTTGCCCGGGCCGACTGGATATACACGGCGACCTTTGCTCGCCTCCGCCGTTGGTCTGTGGCCGGTCTGTTTCCCCTCCCTTTGGGAGGGGTGCCGAGCGTCAGCGCGGCGGGGGAGGGAAGCAGGCTCGCCGCTCGATGCAGGTCTCCTCGCCGGCGGCTCCGCAGCCACCCCTCCCCGGAACCTGGGAGCGCAACCACCGCGCTCGGGTCAGGCTTCGGCGGCGGCAACAGTGGGTTCGACGTCCATGCCGTGCAGGCGCAGCAGGTTCTCGCCGAGGATCTTGCGCTTGGCCTGGTCGGTGAGCTGGGGGTACCCGTAACCGTCGCAAAGATCCTGAGGGATGGTGAAGTCGGCGAACGCCTGGAGGGCCCACTGCGGATGCCAGATGGGCGCCTCGCTTCCGTAGATGATCTTGTCCTCCCCGCACCAGAACAGCAGCTTGCCCAGCACCTCGGCGAACTGGCGGGGGGCCCTCACCACGAAGTTCACCGTCGCCGCCAGCGAGGCGTACAGGTTGGGGAACCTGATCAGCTGCCAGCACACCTCGTCGATGAAGGGCAGCCCGACGTGGTAGATGACGAAGTTGATGTCGGGGAACGCCTCGGCGGCACCGTCCATGTCCCAGGTCTGGGTGTGCTCGACGTGTTGGGGGCCGAGGGGTACACCCTTGTGAACGCCGATGAGGTTGATGCCCAGCTCCTGCGCCTTCTCGAATACGGGGAAGGCAATCTGGGGGTCGTCCATCCGCCACGGGAAGTGCTGCCCGTAGTCGTAGCGGACGTTGTAGAACTTGAACGCCTTGGCTCCGTGCTCCTTTACCTGGATTTCCATCAACTCCAGCGCCTTGCGACCCTCTAGCGGGTTCACCGAGCCCCACAACACGGTCTTGTCGGGGCGGAGCCGGGCCAGCTCCGAGCAGCGCTCCCACGCTGAAAGCCCGTCGCCGAACATGTCGGTGAGCGGGAGGGGCATGGCCACCAGCATGTCCGTGTCCGACTCGTCGTGCACCATCCGATCGATCTCCTCCACCGACCACTCCTTGAGGAACTCCTCGGCCGACATCTTGGGCTGGTCGTCGGGGGTCAGGGTGGCATGGAACGCGTACAGGTGGTTGCTGAACATGGTGCCAGCCGAGCCCAACATGTTGCCCTCGCTGAAGTTGAAGGGGTGGGCAACGCCGTCGAACACAAAGGCTCCGTTGATCATCGGATGTTCCCTTTCGACTCAGGCCCGCCGGTCACACCGGCGAGGTAGCTGTCGCGGTTGGCGATGGTGACTGGTTCAGGGAGGAAGCGGAGCTTGGCGTGCGCCTGTGGGGACAGCCGGGCGGTATCCCAGGGGGTATCCCACGCCACCTCCACCTCGGCGGTGTCCACGTCGGGCAACGCAGCAACGGTGTGGCGCACGGTGGACACCAGGTCCACGGCGAACGGGCACCATCCCGACGTGAGCACCAGGGTGATCAGGGCGGCTCGATCCTCGACGTCGATTCTGTCGACCAGACCCATGTCGACGACGGAGATGCCCTTCTCCCGACAGCAGGGGTCGGTAACGGTGCGCAGGGCGTCGACGATACGGTCCGCCGTGGTCGACCCGCTCACGCCGCACACCTCCCCGGTGCTTCCGGCCACCTGCGAGCGCAAGCCTAGGCGACGGGAGGGTGCCGGCGCTGGGTGCTGCTTGCCTGCCCGGGCCGGCAACGCCGGCTGGCGCCGGCGGACAGGCGTTGGTCGGCCGTCCTCCGCTGTGGGGCCCCTAACCATCCCGGGTGGTCGTCCTTGGCGAGCCGGTCACATCTCCGTGAGGCAGGGGTCCGCCACCGATTGGTGCGGGGTCACCAGCACGACCCCGGGCTCGTCGGCGGCTTCGAGCAGCCCCCGGACGATGCCTTGGTCGATGCGGCACACGATCTCGGGGTGGCTGGCGGCGGTCAGCCCGAAGGGGCAGAAGCGGGTGAGCAGGGTGCGGTCGTCGGGGTGGGCCTCGGTCTGGAAGCCGACCCCCATCATTGCCCTGGCCACTGCGGTGACCGCGGTGTCGAAGCCGGCATCCTCCGGCAGGCCGACCTCGTCGGCGAGCTGGCGCCCGTACTCGCGTCCGATCTGCTCGGCCACCTCGGCGGCACCGTCGGGGCTGAGCCGCTCCACCACCCGCACCAGCAACTCGGAGAGCAGGTCGTAGCGGCGCCGGGGGAACTCCAGCGCCACCTCCTTGGCGGTGGCCTCGTAGTGCTTGGCGGGTCGGCCGGCGCCGGGGCCGGTGCGGGCGCCACTACGGCGGTGGGTCACCTGGAGCCAGCCGTCGCCGACCAGCCGGTCGAGGTGGTGCCGGGCCACGTTGGGATGCAGGTCGAAAAGACCGGCCACCTCGGACACGGTGACCGGCTCGGCGGCGGCGCGCACTGCGATGTAGACACCGCGCCGGGTGGTGTCACCAAGGGATGCGGTGAGCGCTCCCACCTCGGTGTCGAACGCCGTGTCGGAGCCTGCGTCGAATCCTGTGGTCGCCACCTGATCGGTGTCCATCGGCCACCTTTCTGCCAACCGGGCCCGTCTACAAGGCCTGCCAACCGGGCCCGTTCCACGGGCCAGCAGCCCGGGGGGCCCGGTCCGAGCCGATCGCAGCCTCAGTATAGTTTCTAACCACTACGCAGATAGGAGTTAGCCGGTGGTCGATGTCGAAGCGGTACGGGCCGCCATCGGCGCGGTGGAGGATCCCGAGATCCACCGATCGCTGGCCGAGCTGGGCATGGTCCGGCAGCTCCAGGTCTCCGCCGACGGTGCGGTGAGCACCCTCATTGCCCTCACCATCCCCGGTTGCCCGCTCAAGGACAAGCTCACCAGGGACGTCACCGAGGCGGCCCGCAGCGTCTCCGGCGTCACCGCGGTCACCGTGGAGTTCACCCACATGACCGACGAGGAGCGCACCACCCTGGTCGCCGACATCAGGGGTGGGTCCGCCACCCGGGAGATCACCGTGGGCGGGCCTGGGAGCCGCACCCGGGTGATCGCCGTCTCCTCCGGCAAGGGAGGTGTCGGCAAGTCGTCGGTGACCGCCAACCTGGCGGTGGCCCTGGCTCGGCTGGGCCGCACCGTGGGAGTCATCGACGCCGACGTGTGGGGCTTCTCCATCCCCCGCATGCTCGGTTCGGATCGCCCCCCCACAGTGGTCGGGGAGACCCTGATGCCTCCCGAGATCCACGGGGTCCGGGTGATGTCGATGGACTACTTCGTCCGCCCCGACCAGGCAGTGATGTGGCGCGGGCCCATGCTGCACAAGGCGATGGAGCAGTTCCTGGTCGACGTGCACTGGGACGACCCCGACTACCTGCTCATCGACATGCCCCCCGGTACTGGCGACATCGCCCTGTCGTTGGCCCAGTTCCTTCCCAGATCGCAGTCGATCGTGGTCACCACCCCGCAGCAGACGGCGCAGCGGGTGGCCAAGCGGGCGGGGCTGATGGCGCGCAAGGTCAACCAGGAAATCCTGGGGGTGGTGGAGAACATGTCGTGGTTCACCGGCGATGACGGCAAGCGGTATGACCTGTTCGGCGATGGTGGCGGCCAGGCGCTGGCCGACGAGCTCGAGGT
This sequence comes from Acidimicrobiia bacterium, assembly GCA_013695075.1. Taxonomy (GTDB): domain Bacteria; phylum Actinomycetota; class Acidimicrobiia; order Spongiisociales; family UBA5794; genus JACDBE01. The sequence goes on along the minus strand of JACDBE010000049.1, from coordinate 3,250 downwards.
GCCCCTGCTGGGTCAGATCCCGCTGGTGCCGGCGATGCGGGCCGGCGCCGACGCCGGGCTGCCGGTGACCATCGCCGATCCGGGGGGCGAGGCGGTGCAGGCTTTCGAGGCGCTGGCCGCCGAGGTGGAGGCCCGCAAGCCTCGGGTGCGGGCCCATCCCCAGCTGGTGGTCAGGTAACGCCTCGGTCGGCGGGGACGAAGGAGCCTTCATGGATGCTGTGATCAAGGTGCGGATCGGGATGCAGGGCGCCCGCGAGCTGGAGATCGAGGTCGACGACGCCGAGACCATCCGCACCGACGTTGAACGGGCCATCACCGACCGTGAAGACGTGGTGTGGGTCACCGACACCAAGGGCAACCGCTTCGGGCTGGTCACCAGGAAGGTGGCGTTCGTGCAGATCGATGACGCCGCCGACCGCACCGGCATCGGATTCGGGCTGTAGGGCGGGCGGTCGCCAGGTAGCAGGTCTAGTAGGCCCGGCAGGCCCGCAGCTCGCAGCTCAGGAGGCCTGGCGTTGGCGACGGCGTTCCGCCAGCCACCGCTTGCGCAACCGGCGACGCTCGTCCTCGGGGAAACCGCCCCACACCCCGGCCTCCTGGTTGGTCTCGAAGGCGTAGATGAGGCATTCCTCGCGGACCGAGCACATCCCGCAGATCGCCCTGGCCTTCTCGATCTGCTCGACCGCGGGACCGGTGGTGCCGACGGGGAAGAAGAGCTCGGGATCGGAGTGGCGGCACGCCGAGAGGTCTCTCCAGTCGGTAACGGTCAACATGTTCTTCGTGCTCCTACGCTGGCGGTTCTGCTCGTGAAATTCTTCACAAAGGTGGTCATCAAGAAAGCCGCAGAGCGGCTGTAAGAGCTACTCTAGGGTGACCCCGCCGCTCTGACAAGGGTTTTCCTCGACTGGTCCAACCGGGTGCGCGGATCGGGTGGCGCCGGCCGATGCCGCCCTGGCGGATGGTTGAATGGCCGGCCACGCCAGGAGCGCCCGCCGATGTCGGACCAGCAGACCATCCAGCAGCAGCTGCGTGCCGAGCTCACCGATGCCATCAAGTCGGGTGACGCCATCCGCCGCGACGTCATTCGCCACATCGAAACGGACGTCTCCCGCGCCAAGGCCGATCCCGGGTTCTCCAGGGAGGTGGACGATGCCCTGTACACCGACGTCATCGGCGGCTATGTAAAACGGATGGCCAGGGCCCGCATCGAGTTCGTCGCCGCCGGGGAGCGGGGGGCCGCCCATGCCGCTCGATTGACCGCCGAGATCGACTACCTGCAACGCTGGCTGCCGCGGACGGCCGCGACCGAGGAGACCGAGGCGCTGGTACGGCGGGTGGCGGCCGAGGTCACCGCCACCGAGCCGGACACCCCGCCTGCCAAGCTCACCGGACGCATCATCGGGCAGGTGATGCGGTCGGGAGAGGGGCTCGACGGCGCACTCGTCCAACAGCTGGTGCGCCGCCTGCTGGAGGCGGGGGCATAACCCTCCCCGACTACGCACCCATGCTGGCCACCCCGTGGCCGAGGGTGTTTGCCCACCCCGACTGGGTGTTCGAGCTGAAGTGGGACGGGGTGCGGGCCATCCTCTCCTGGGACGGCCGGCACGTCTCGCTGCGGTCGCGGCGGGGCAACGACGCCACCGCTCGCTACCCGGAGCTGGGGGTGGCGGTGGCCGACCACCCGGTGGTGCTCGATGGCGAGATCGTGTCCCTCGACGACGCCGGGCGGCCCTCCTTCGAGCGGCTGCAACAGCGCATGAACCTGGCCGGCGGCCACCTCATCGCCCGCGCCGTCACCGCGGTGCCCATCTCCTTCGTGGTCTTCGACGTACTCTACGACGGGACCGAGGTGCTCAACGAGCCTTGGCAACGGCGCCGCCACCGGCTCGAGGCGTTGCCGCTGCCGGCACCGCTGGTTCCGTCCACGATCGTCGAGGAGGATCCGACGCTGCTGTGGGACCTGGTCGACCAACGGAGGCTGGAGGGCATCGTCGCCAAGCAGAAGGGCTCCCCGTACCGGCCCGGCGTCCGCTCGACGGAATGGCGCAAGATCACTCGTTTCCGTTCCGCTCGGGCCGTTGTCGGTGGCTTCCTCCCCGGTGAGGGCAACCGCACCGGCACCTTCGGGTCGCTGCTGGTGGGGATGTGGACCGAGGCCGGGTTGCGCTGGGTGGGGGCGGTCGGCTCCGGGTTCAGCTACGCCTCGCTGGGGGCGGTGCGTGACGCCCTCGACCAGATGCGCCGACCCGACTCTCCGTTCATCACCGATCCCGCCATGCCCAAGCAGGCGATGTGGGTGGAGCCGGTGCTGGTGGCCATGGTGCAGTACAAGGACTTCACCACCTCCGGCCGGCTGCGCGGCCCCTCCTTCAAGGGCTTCACCGACGACCCGCCCGAATCGGTGACCTGGGACTCCGAAGGCCCCGCAACGTAGACCTGGGGCGGGCCGGAATACGGCCGCGGTGGGGTAGGGGCCCCGATGTGCGGAGGAGGGCCGACCAGGTCTGTTCGCCGGCGCAGCCGGCGAAGTCGGCCCGGGAAGACAGCTACCGCTAGCCGGCCTTTTTGGCCTTGGTGGCTTCGACGCTGGCCTTCAGCGCCTCCATCAGGTCGACGACACCGGTGGGGGCGGGGGCCTCGGGGGCGACGATCTCCTGACCCTCCACCTTCTGGCGGGCGGCCGCCTCCACCGCCTCGCGCGACTCGTCGTGCCAGGCGTCGGGATCGAACGACCCGGTGAGGTTGTCGATGATCATCTCGGCCATCTTGGCCTCGTCGGCGCGCACGTCGACCTTCTCTTCCAGTGTCTCGAAGGCCGGTTCGCGGATCTCGTCTGGCCAGTACATCGTCTCCATGACGATGACTCCCTCGTCGGCACGCAGCGTCGCCAGATACTCCCGCTCCCGGATGGCCACCTTGGCCAGCCCGATCATCTCCCGGCTCTCCAGCGCGTCCAGCAACAGGCGGTAGGCCTTGACCCCGGTCTTCTCCGGAGCCAGGTAGTAAGACGACTTGTAGTAGATGGGGTCGATCTCGTCCTGCTTGACGAACTGGACGACGTCGACGTTGCCGGCGTTGCCCCCTGACATCACCGTGTCCAACTCCTCGGGGGTAAACACCACATAGCGGCCCTTGTCGACCTCGTAGCCCTTGACGATGTCCTCGTATGGGACCTCGTTGCCGTCGTTCTCAGCGACCCGCTTGTACTTGATGGGGCTGTGGTCGGACTGGCGCAGCTGGCGGAACTTGG
>JACDBE010000039.1 GCA_013695075.1 Acidimicrobiia bacterium | reverse complement strand
GGACGCCATCGCCACCGCCATCATGGGCCAGGGCTTCGACGACCTGCCGCCACCTTCCTGACCGGCGACCGGTGCGCGGGTGAGGGTCAGTCGCCCTTGTTGCGGCCCCCGTACACCACGACCTTGGGTCCGGGTCGGGTGAGCTCGTTGCTCATGATGTCTCCCCCTTGTTGGCTTGTCGAGACGACGAACAGACCCGGTCACGTTCAGATACGGCTACGGGACAAGGGCCGGGCGCATCACGCGGGACGGGAAGACGCCGGCTCGGTCAGAGCAACTCGATGAGGCCCTCTAGCGGACCGGGGCCCACCGCGGTGCGCAGCATCTTGACGGTGTCGACGCCGACCTCGCCCTGGCTGGTCAGGTCGGAGACAGCCACGGCGACGGCCGTCCGGCAGGGTGGCATACAGCCCTATCTGGTCGAGCTCGTGGGCACGAAGAGCGGCCTGCGTGGCCCGGTCGGCGTCGCCCTCGGCAAGTGCCCGCAACGCCTGCTCGGCGGCAGTAAGGGCGTTTCGCTGCTGCTGGCCGTCCACGAAGGCGAGGATAATGACGATCTCGCCTTTCCACAGGGTCGTGGAGCGGCCATACTCACGGGATGCAGACAATCACGTGGAAGGGGCGGCTCGGGCCCATGGACCTCGCCGCCTCGGATTCCACCTTTCTCCCCTCGACGATCTCGCAGCTCATGGCCAACGTGCTCGAAGTCCGCAACGGTGACGTGGTCATCGATGTTGGCTGCGGGACCGGGGTGCTGGGGATCATCGCCGCCAAGCTCGGCGCCTCCAAGGTGTACGGGGTCGATGCCAGCCCGGACGTGGTAGAGGTGGCCACCGCCAACGCCACTACCCACGGGGTTGCCGACCGGATGGAGTTCTTCCGCGGCGACCTGTTCGACCCCATCCCCGCCGGTGTCAGCGCCGATGTCATCATCGGCGACGTCTCCGGCATCCCCGACGACCTGGCCGCCGACAGCGGCTGGTTCCCGTCGCGCACCGGTGGCGGGCCCCGTGGTTCCGAGCTTCCCATCCGCATGTTGCAGGAGGCCAAGCGCCGTCTCGCCGAAGGCGGCAAGCTGTTCCTCCCCACCGGCTCCCTCCAAGACGAGGGGGCCATCCTCGACGTGGCCCGCACCGCCTTTGCCAGCCTGGTCAAGCTCACCGAGCGCCCCATCCCGCTGGCGGGCGCCCTCGCCGATGCCAAGAGCATCAGACAGCTCATCGACGACGGCATCGTCCAGCTCACCGAGAAGGGCTCTCGCTTCCTCTGGGAAGCCAGGGTCTGGCTCTGCGCCGCCAAACCCGCCTGAGGAGCTGCGCCAAGGGCGCATCTCCTCCCTCCCCGCCTCGGACCCTCCCCGCCTCGCTGATCCCTCGACACCCCTCCCAAAGGGGGGGAAACAGAACAGGACCGGCGGAAGGGCTAGGCCTCGAGGCACTCGACCAGGGCGGCCATGAAGGCTCGGCCGGTCGAACCGTCGATGGCGCGGTGGTCGTACGACAGGCTCAACGGCAGCTGGAGGCCGATGACGATGTCGTCGCCACGCACCACCGGTGTCGGGTCGGCCCGGCCCACCGACAGGATGGCGGTGGTCCCGTAAGGAACGATCGGGGTGCCGTAGCGACCCCCCACCGCTCCGATGTTGGACAGGGTGAATGTCTGCCCCCGTAGCTCGTTGGGTTTCGCCTTCCGCTCCCGGGCGGCGGTGGCCAGGCGCACGATCTCCTCTCCCAGCTCGGCGATGTCCCGCCGGTCGGCGTCCCGTACCACGGTCACCAGCAGCCCGTCGGGGGTGTCCACCGCCACCCCGACGTCGTAATGCAGCTTGTGGACGATCTCGTCGCCATCGACGGCGGCGTTGAAGTCGGGGAAGCGCTGGAGCAACGGAACCATCCGCGCGATGAGGAGCGCCTCCAACGGAGGTTTACCGGCGACGGTGCGGGCCGCCAGCAGGGCGCCGGCGTCGGCCTCCGAGTAGGTGGTGACGTGGGGGATCTCCCGCCACGAGCGCGCCAGGTTGTCGGCGATGGAGCGCCGGGTCGGTGACATCCGCACCCGTCGCTCCGGGCCGGCGGCGGCGACCCCCGGTGGACGCTCGGGCTGCCTGTTGGCCGCCGGGCCACCCGCCTCCGCCGCCGCCCGCCGTAGGTCGTCCTCGGTGATCCGACCTCCCGGCCCGGTACCCACCACGGCTGAGGTGTCCACCCCCAGCTCGACGGCCAGGCGTCGCGCCTTGGGCAGCATCCCGGGGCGAGCCGAGCCGACCGACTCGGCGACGTCGCCCAGCCGGCCCACGATCGGCGCCGCTTGCCCGCCGGTAGGAATCACCGCAGCACCGCCGTCACCCGCATCCCCGGCACCGGCCGCAGCCCCGGCATCGTCGGCGGGCGGGTCCCATGCCTCGCCGGCGTCGCCGATCACGGCCAGCACCGAGCCAACGGCCAGCGTCTCGCCGGCGCCACCACCCCGGTGGAGCAACACCCCACCGTGGGGGGCAGGTATGTCGACGACGGCCTTGTCGGTCTCCACCTCCACCAGCGGGCCGTCCATGGTCACCGCTTCGCCGACATCGACGTGCCAGTGCACGATCACCGCCTCGGTCAGGCCCTCACCGACGTCGGGAAGCAGGAACCGATGCGCCATCACCCCTCCATGGTCTTGCGTGCCGCCGCCACGATGCGCTCCACCGTGGGCACGTAGTGGTGCTCGGCGCGCCGCAGCGGGACCACGGTGTCCCAACCGGTCACCCGCGCGATGGGCGCCTCCAGGTCGTACAGGGCATGCTCCTGGATCAGGGCGATGATCTCGCCGGCGAGCCCCCCGCTGCGGGGAGCCTCGTGAACCACCACCGCCCGGCCGGTGTGGCGCACCGCCTCCACGATGGTCTCGGTGTCGAGCGGCGAGATGGTGCGCAGGTCGACGGCGGTGGCTGCGATGCCCTCGGCGGAGAGCGCCTCCACCGAGCGGCGGATCTCCCGCATCATCGCCCCATACCCGATGAGGGTGACATCGTCGCCATAAGCCACGATGTCGGCGAGACCCAGCGGCACGTGGTAGGCCTCGTCGGGGACCTCGCCCTTCACCGCCCGGTACAGCCGGATGGGCTCGAGGAAGACCACCGGATCGGGGTCGGCAACGGCGGCCAGTAACAGCCCCTTGGCGTCGTACGGGTTGGAGGGGACGACGACCTTGAGCCCGGGGGTGTGGGCGTAGATGACCTCTGCCGATTCGCTGTGGTGCTCGGCGGCGCCGATCCCGGCCCCGTAGGGGATGCGGATGACCATGGGGCAGGTGAACCGGTGCCGGGAACGGTTGCGGATACGGGACACATGGCTGATCACCTGATCGTATGCCGGGTAGGAAAAACCCATGAACTGGATCTCGGCGATGGGTTTCATCCCGGCCACCGCCATCCCGAAAGCGGCACCGATGATCCCCGATTCGGCCACCGGGGTGTCGATGACCTTGTTCGCCCCGTGGCGTTCCAGCAGCCCGTCGGAGATGCGGAACACTCCCCCGGTGGCGGCGACGTCTTCGCCGAGCAGCACCACGTCGGGGTCGGCCAACGCTACATCGAGCGCCTGGTTGAGCGCCTGGGCCAGGTTACGTTCGGTCAAGTCCGGACCCCGTGGACGCCTCCCGCTGCGCCTGCAACGGGCCGGTGAGCTCGGCATACATGGCGTCGAAGATGTCGCCGGGCCCGAGGGCGGCCATCGCCTCGGCCTCGGTAACCGCCTGCTCCACCGCCTCGCTCTCCGCCTCCTCGATGGCCCGCTCCCACTCCTCCGACCAGGCGTCGTTGGCGGCCAGGTAGGCGCGCACCCGCTGTAGCGGGTCGAGCAGCCGCCACTCCTCGACGGCGGCGTCGGGGCGGTAGCGCCGGTCGTCGTCGGTGGTGGTGTGCGGTCCGATGCGGTAGGTCACCGCCTCGATCAGGGTCGGTCCCCCGCCCTCGCGGGCCTTGGCCACCGCCCGCTGGGCGACGTCGTACACGGCGAGCAGGTCGTTGCCGTCCACCAGGACCCCCTCCACCCCGTAGGCGACACCCTTGTGGGCGATGGTCTCCGAGGCGGTCTGGCGCTCGCGCGGCATCGAGATCGCCCACCCGTTGTTCTGACACACGAACACGGTGGGGGTGGCGTACACCCCGGCGAAGTTCATCGCCTCGTGGAAGTCGCCTTCGGAGGTGGCGCCGTCGCCGAAGAAGGTCATCGCCACCGCTCCGGTGCCCCGCAGCGCCGCTGCCCAGCCGATGCCGACGGCGTGGATCATGTGGGCGCCGACGGTGATCGAAGGGGGCAGCACGTTGACCCCTTCGGGGGGACAGCCGCCCCGCTCGTCTCCGGTGCGACCCAGGATCAGGTTGACCCACGGGTAACCGTGGTCCCACATGGCGGCGGCATCGCGGTAGGTGCCTACCACCCAGTCCTGCGGATCGAGGGCGGCGGTGGCCCCGATCTGCGCCGCCTCCTGACCCTGGAAGGGGGCGTAGGTGGCGAGCCGGCCCTGCTTCTGCATGGCCGTCGCCTTCCGGTCGTAGGTGCGAGCGGCCACCATGCGGCGGAACAGATCGGCCACCCGCTCCACCGGGAGCGGGCTGTCGGCGATGAGGGTGCCATCCGCCTCGAGGAGGCGATGCGGGGCCAGATCAGGCATCGAGCGGCGATGCTACCGGACGCCAACCCGGCGCGGCATGGAGCCTGGCCGAGCTCTATACGCCCATACGCAAGGCGTCGACCGGTTGGTCGGTGACAGCCGCGATCAGGTTGAAGTCCTTGTCGAGATGCAGGACAGCGAAGCCGCTCAGCTCAGCCGTTGCCGCCACGAGCAGGTCCGGAATGGATGCCGCTCGGTGGTGGCCCCGGTCCGCCAGGAGGGATTGCACCTCCATGGCACGGTCCTCGATGGCCGGGGTCAGATACTCCACCGGCATGGCCCTGAGCGGCGCTTCCTGCCACTCCCGCCGCAGATCCTGCGCCGATCTCGCCGAGTACCCCACCTCGAGCAGCGTGATCGTGGTCACGGAGACCAGCCCTGCTTCGATGTTCGTTGCCCATTCCTCAGCATCGGGGCTGACGACGAGACGCACGAGGGCGGACTTGTCGATCAGCCATCGTCTCTGCCGGCCCCTGCTCGTCACCTCCACGCCTCGGACATGACGCTGTCATCGGCAAGGTCGGCGAAGCTGTCGGCGAAGCGTCCCAGGTCGCCGACCGTGACGCTCACCGCGGCTCGCCGGGCGTCCTGGCACAACCGTCGCCGGATGTACTCGGTGCGCGATAACCCCAACCTGGCGGCATGAGCGCCGAGGCGAGCCAGATCGTCAGCAGGAAATCCGCGGATGAGCAAGTCCGGCACGATGCGTCACCTCCGATAACGTATGATATCACCTCGCCGCCTTGGCCGGCGGGCTCGCCACAGGTTGAGCGACTGACCACGTATACGGTGGTGAGGACGCTCAAAGTTTGTGTCAGATGTCCTGGAGGACCGAACGTAGTTCTTCTTCGGTGACGAGGACGGCGCGGGCCTTGGAACCCTCCGAGGGGCCGACGATGCCCTTGTTCTCCAGGATGTCCATCACCCGGCCAGCCCGGGCAAAGCCGATGCGGAGCTTGCGTTGCAGCATCGAGGTGGAGCCCAGCTGGGAGCGCACGATGAGCTCGATGGCCTGCTGGATGACCTCGGCGTCCTCCCCCTCCAGATCCTCGCCACCGGCGGCGGCAGCAGCAGCGGTCGCCTCGAACACGTCGGCGTCGCGGTATTCGGCCCGCTCCTGGGTCTTGGTCCAGTCGACCACCGCCCGCACCTCGGCCTCGGACACGAACGCCCCCTGGACCCGCTCCGGCTTGGGGTCGCGAGCGGTGACCATCAGCATGTCACCCAGCCCCACAAGCTTCTCGGCACCGGAGCTGTCAAGGATGACCCGGGAGTCGGTCTGCGAAGCCACCGAGAACGCCAGCCGCGACGGCACGTTGGCCTTGATGACTCCGGTGATCACGTTGACCGAGGGCCGCTGGGTGGCGAGCACCAGGTGGATGCCGACGGCGCGCGCCATCTGGGCGATGCGCACCACCGAGTCCTCCACGGTGCGACCGGCCACCATCATCAGGTCGTTGAGCTCGTCGACGATCACCACGATGTAGGGGAATCGGTCGAACCCATCCTCGTCAAGACCGCCGGCGTCCCACGTCTCTCGGTAGCTGGAGATGTCGCGCACCCCGGCCTCGGCCAGCAGCGAGTAGCGCCGGTCCATCTCGGCCACCGCCCACTGCAACGCCTCGGCGGCCCGCTTGGGATTGGTGATGACCTTGGTAAGCAGGTGCGGAACCCCGTTGTACTGGCCAAGCTCGACCCGCTTGGGGTCGACCAGGATCATGCGCACGTCGTCGGGGGTGGCCCGCATCAGCAGCGAGGTGACCAAGGCGTTGATGCACGACGACTTGCCGGCACCGGTGGCGCCGGCGATCAAGAGATGCGGCAGCTCGTCCAGCTTGAGCATGCGGGTGGCGCCGGAGATGTCCTTACCCAGGCCCACCTTCATCGGGTCGGGGTCGTCGGCGACAGGCGAGGACAGCAGATCGCCGAGCGTCACCAGCTCGCGGTGGCGGTTGGGAACCTCGATGCCGATGGCGCTCTTGCCCGGGATCGGGGCCAGGATGCGCACGTCGGCGGACGCCATGGCGTAGGCGATGTCGCTGGCCATCCCGGTGATGCGGGACACCTTGACCCCGGGAGACAGCTCGATCTCGAAGCGGGTGACGGTGGGGCCGGGGACGATGCGCACCAGCCGAGCGTCCACCCCGTGCTGGTGGAGGGCGTCCTGCAACTCGGCACCGGCCTGCTCCAGCGCCCGGCGGTTGTGCCCGGCGGATGCGCTGCGGTGGAGCAGGTGTCCCGGGGGGAGCTGGTAGCCGTCCACCCGACGGGGACGGGCCATAGGCGGGGGCGGTTGGCGGGGTTTGGCCTTCTTGGGTGTGGTGGTGGTCGCCTCCGGCTTGGCGGCGGCGGGATGGCTCTGCACCTGGGTGGCCGGGGTCGGCGCCGCCGGCAGGTTGCGCACCGTCACCGGAGGCGTCCCCGCGGGGAGCCCGACGTGGTGGCGCACCCAGCGGAAGGTGTCCTGGAGCGCATGGCCGACATCACGCACCGTGGCCCTGGTGGCGATGAGCGCCCCGATGGCGACCGCCGAGAACAGCACCACCCACGCTCCCCAGAAACCGATGAGCCTCTGCAGCGGGAAGGCGATGAGCGACCCCACCGCCCCGCCCAGCTCCATGACGGCCGGGATTCCGGCCGACAGCGGCAACGCCCCCGACATCAGGTGCAGCAGACCCAACGAGGCGACGAAGATGGTGGCCGAGCCGACGGTGAGCCGGGCGTAGTCGGTGCGGGGCATGGTGCCCACCATGGCCACTCCGATGCCGGCCACCAGCAACGGTATGAACCAGGCCCACATCCCGAAGAAGATGGCCAGCCCTTCGGCGACCCCGCGGCCCACCGGTCCGGCGGCACCGAGGAAGGCCAGTGCCAGCACGACGGCCACCATGATGAGAAGGACGCCCCAGACGTCATCGGTCTGCCGTCCGAGCCGATTGCGGAACCGCTCCTTGCCCCGCCGAAGCGCATCGAAGAGGCCTGCGTTCTTCCGCTTTTGTTGCGTTCTCCTGACCGTACTCCGCCCCTTGGCCCCACGGGTGTTCGGCCGTGTCGGCATGGGACGCGCACCTTACTTCCGCTTGGCGGTGGCGCAAACGACCCGGCAGGTCAGGGCAGGCGGCGCCGTCACACCTCGAGGAGTACCGGGATCACCACTGGGCGGCGGTCGAGGGTTCGCTTTACGATCCTGCCGCTCTCGCGGCGCACGGTGCGGTTGAGCCCGTCGCGATCGATGGGGGTGCTCAGCTCCGCCACCGCCTTCTCCACCGCGGCGGTGATGTCGGTGTGGAGGGCCTTGGTGTCGTCGGTGATCCCGTGACTGTCGACCTCGGGGCCTACCACGATCTCGCCGCTGGCCATGTCCACCCCCACGGTGACGATCAGCACCCCGTCGTCGGCGAGGTGCCTGCGGTCGCGCAACACGCCGTCGACGTCACCGATACCCGAGCCGTCGATGTACACGTAGCCGGCGGGGAACGCCGCCCGCTCTACCCGCAGCCTGCCCTTGCGCAGCACCACTCGGTCGCCGTCCTCGCACACCTCCACCTGGGTGACGCCGACGGTGGAGGCCAGCTCGGCATGGGCGACCAGGTGCCGGTACTCGCCGTGGACGGGGACGAAGGCCTGCGGCGACACCACGTTGATGAAGGTGGCCAACTCGTCGCGGGCGGCATGACCGGATACGTGCACCGGGGCGTTGCGGCCGTGGTGGACGATGACTCCGAGGCGCGCCAGGTTGTTGATGACCCGGAACACCTTGGTCTCGTTACCGGGGATGGGGGTGGCGGAGAGGATGACGGTGTCGCCCTTGCGCAGCTTGATGGCCCGATGCTCGCCCTGGGCCATCAGCGACAGGGCGGCGAACGGCTCACCCTGGCTCCCGGTGCAGATGACCGCAGTTTGCCGGGGAGGCAGGGAGAGCAGCTCGTCGAGCGGCAGCACCGAGCCCTTGGGCACTTCGAGCAGACCCAGCCGAGCGGCGACCTCGGTGTTGCGCAGCATCGACCGTCCCAAGAAGGCGATCTTGCGGCCGGCGCCGACAACGGCGTCGACCGCCTGCTGCACCCGGTGCACGTGGCTGGCGAAGCAGGCGATGATCACCCGCCCTTCGGCGCGGGCGGTGAGATCGGCGATGGGCTGGCCGATGGTCGCCTCCGACGGGGTGAACCCGGGGATCTCGGCGTTGGTGGAGTCGGCCAGCAGCAGCCGCACCCCGCGACGACCGAACCCGGCGAATGCCCCCAGGTCGGTGGGTGAGCCGTCGATCGGGGTGGGATCCAGTTTGAAGTCGCCGGAATGAACGATCAGCCCCTCGTCGGTGTCGAACACCACCCCGGTGGCCTGAGGGACGCTGTGAGCCACATCGATGAGGGCAAAGCGCATCGGTCCCTCCTCGATCCACTCGCCGGTCTTCACGGCACGCAGGTCGGGTTCGATGCCGATCTCCTCCACCCGGGACCGGGCCAGCTCCACGGTGAGGGCGGTGCCGTACACCGGTACCGGCACCTCCCGCAGGAAGTAGGCGAGTGCCCCGACATGATCCTCGTGGCCGTGGGTGAGCACCACGCAGCACACGTCGCGGCGACGATCGATCACCCAGGAGAAGTCGGGGAGCACCAGATCGACCCCGAGCATCTCCTCCTCGGGGAACATCAGACCGCAGTCGATCAACGCCAAGCGGCCGTGGGTTTCCAGCACGGCGCAGTTGCGCCCGATCTCGCCGAGTCCCCCGAGAAAGCTGACCGACACCGTCATGCGACGGTGGCCGTCTCCAGCGCAGCCTCGAGCATGGCCACCGTGTCGTCGGAAGCGGGGATCAGCGGCAACCGCGGGTCGCCCACGGGCCCCCACCACCGGTTGAGGGCGGCCTTCAACGGCATGGGGTTGGGTTCGACGAACAACGCATCGAACAGCGGCGCCAGGGCGGCGTCGATGGCGGCGGCGACATCCGCCTCTCCCTGCTGGTGCGCCTCGATCATGCCCTTGATGCGCCGCCCCACCAGGTGGGCTGCCACCGATACCACACCCACCCCGCCAACGCCCATGCTGTCGTGGGTGAAGGCGTCGGAACCGGAGTACACGGCGAAGTGGTCGGGCAGCGCCTGCACCGACCGCCGGGTGTAGTCGATGTCGTCGACGGCGTCCTTCACCGCCACGATGCGGGGGTGGTGGGCCAGCCGCACCAGCGTTTCGATCTCGATGAGCCGTGCCGTCCGCCCCGGGATGTTGTACAGCAGCACAGGCAGGTCGGTGGCGTCGGCGATGGCGACGAAGTGCCGGTACAGCCCCTCCTGGGGCGGCTTGGAGTAGTACGGGGTCACCGCCATCACCCCGTGACATCCAATGGCGGCAGCGCGCCGGGTCATCTCCACCGAGTGGGCGGTGTCATAGGTACCGGTGGCGGCCAACACCTGCATCGAGCTGCCCACGGCGTCGACGGCGGTGGAGAACAGCGCCAGCTTCTCGTCCTCGGTCAGGGTGGGCGACTCTCCGGTGGTGCCACACACCACCACACCATCCGACCCGGTGTCTCGCAGATGATCGAGCAACCGCCAGAACGCCTCGTAGTCAACGGCACCGTCACTATCGAAGGGAGTGATGATGGCGGTGAGCATCGACCCAAACGGTCCACGGCGAACATCCATTGGATGACGACGGTAGCAGCGCCAACCGAACCCGCCCGTACAGGCAACCGCCCCCGCTGCGGCTCTCCGCAGCCACCCCTCCCCGGCTGCTCCGCAGCCACCCCTCTCACAGGGAGGGGAAACAAACCGGACGGTGCCGAGGGATCAGTTTCCCCTCCCTTGGGAGGGCGCCGAGGGATTCGAGGCGTAGAGGGTTAGGGAGGTCGTGGGGACACCTCCATCGCACCAGGGGTAAAATGGGTTCATGGCTAGCGAACACGTCACCGATGTCAGCACCGCCGACTTCCCCACCGCCG
>JACDBE010000035.1 GCA_013695075.1 Acidimicrobiia bacterium | reverse complement strand
CGACGACCGTGTAGGCGGTGTCTCCGTCGGGGCTGAAGGCCGGCCTCGAGCTAGGCACCAGCTGGCCATACGGCTCGAAGCCAGGCTCGTCGGGGAGGTTTACCTGCCACAGCGGATCCCCGGCGTTGCTCACTCCAAGGAACAGGCCCGGCTGCCCATAGGTGATACGACCGCCCATGAAGATCAGATCATTGTCTCCGGAGACGACCGGTTCAAAGAGGATGTTGGGGTCAACATGGCGCCACTTCTCGGTCCCGTCGGGGTTGAAGGCATGGAGCGTGGAAAGGTTGCGTACCACATACGAGACGTCGTCCGGTCCGACGTCCGGATACGTGAGGGTGTTGCCGGGGAACTCGTAGAACGTCCAGGCCTGGGATCCGGAGGGGGTGAAGGCGGTCAGGTTGGTGGGGTTGGGGCCGGTCCCGATCACCACGTTGCCGTTGGGGCCCACGGCACCCTGCCGTTGGGGCGATTCGCCGCCGATGTCGACGCTCCAGCGAAGGTTGCCGCTCAGGTCATAGGCGAACAGGCTGCCGCCCAATGCGAAATGGAGCTGGTCGGCGCCGAACGCGATCTCCTCCCCGGTGGGACCGACGTCAGTGAAGGATCCGACGCCGAAACGAAGAACTCCTGCCGGAGTCAGGGAGAAGAGACCAAGTTGGTCACCACCGGCGGCCAGGTCGGTGACTGCATAGATGTTCCCGTCCGGACCTATGCCCGGCCCGGCGATGATGAAGGCTCGCGTATCGTCGAACACCCATTTCTGGGTCCCATCCGGATTGAGGGCGAAGATAGCGCCCGCCGAGGTCCCCTCCGCGGTGGTGACCGAGGCCGCCACATAGATGGTGCCGTCGGACCCGACCACCACGGGCCCCACGGCGCCATCCAACCCGAGCTGAACCAACCACTTCTGGGTGCCGTCGGGGTTCATGGCATAGAGCTTGCCGTTGATCATGCTTACATACACCGTGCCATCGGCGGCCATCCCGGCCTGGTGCAACGAGTAATCGCCGTCCAGCTGAAAGCGCCACCTGACGCGTGCCGGCTCGGATACCTGAGCGTCGGCAACCGCGACCACGCCCAATACCAGGACGACGGCTGCCAGGAGCGGGAGCACCCGGCGAACTGCGGCCTGAATCCCGTTCATGGTCATGCGCGCGCCCCCAGAAATCCGTGTACCGGGCTCCACCCCACTAGATGTTGTGGTTCAAGCCTGTTCACATCTCAAAGTCTACATGACTCACGCCGGGTGTCAGCGGACAGCAGGATCTCCTCGCTGCGGATGCCAGGTCTTCACGCGTACGGACACCGAATGTCCATGTGGGCGGACATCTGATCTTCGGGTGAGTCTTTAGGTCAGTGGCGTCACCCCCTTCCCGTGTGGCTCTGGCCGCGGTGAGGTCCCGTTCCAGCCGCTCCACCTTCGCCTCAGCCCGCCGGCGCCGGGCCCGCTCCGCTTCGGCCACCTGGCGCCACTGGTGCGGGGTGTTGGTCACGGGGCCTCTCTGGATGCTGGGTCGACGTGGGCGACCGAGGGTAGAACTCCGATGCATCACCGCGAATCGAGCGGCCAGGGTCAGGCCCGCGAAAAAGTTCCGGGACGGGAAAAAGGATGAAGACGTGGGTCCTGGGAGCGATTTGCGCAAGAACCCAGGTTTCCTGGTAGGCGTGGCCCGGCATCACGGAGCCTTCGGTCCGTCGAGCTCGTAACGGCCGTCGTCGAGGTCGACCCGTCCCTCCAGCCAGGCGAGCAGCAGGGAGCCACCGAAGCGGGCCCCGGCGGCCTGCTGCTGAATCGAATGGGGCGCCCCACCTGTAGACCGGCAGCCGATGCTGGGTGCAAGATCCAGCCACCAAGGGAGAGCCCAAGTGCGACGAACGATCCTCGCCACGGTGCTGCTGCTGACCGCGTGCGGTGGCGACGCCGCCACCACAACAACAACAACAGCGGACCCGCTGACGGCCAGCATCAGCGACCACAGCCTCCAGCTGGAAGCGTGGAAAGCCGCTGTCGGGGAATGGAACGTGCTGTTCGACCGGGCGGCCGCAGTCGTCGTAGACGGAGTCACCTACGACACGTACGAGGAGTGGGCGGCCTCCACCGGTAACCCGGTGGCCATGCCTGAACCACACGGGCGAAGCGAGCGCCCGAACAGGCCCGAGCCGCCCCCCGGTGGCTCGGGCCCGATCGAGTGCTGCGGTCAGTCGGTCAGGAAGAAACCGACGGTGATGGTCTGGTTGCCGCTCACCTCCAAGGCGAGCACCTCGACCTCGTACACCGTGTCGGGCTCGAGGAACTCGGCTGGGACGCTGAGCATGTCGAGGCCGGCAGGCACGTGCACGTCGTACACCGGGCGGGAGAATCCATGCGGGTCATCGTGGTCCTCTTTCGTGATGATCACCTGATAACCGCTGATGGTCACGGGATCACCCGCAACCGTCTCGGTCACTGGGTCCCAGTCGACCACCAGGTCCTCCCTCGACACCGGATCGCCTGGCTGTTCCGGGTCGTCTGCCAGCGCCGGCGCCGTGATCTTGGGCGGGGCAGGCACGTCATGGGTGAAGGTGGCCGTGCCCACCAGGGCCGCTCCGTCGAAGGACTTCGCTCGGACCCGGTACCTTCCCTCGGGGAACGCGGCAGCGAGGTCGGCGAAGGAGAACTCCTCGGTAGGTGGTTCCCGCGATTCGAAGAACACCCCTGCCATCGTGAGGTCGTTGAGCGTGGTTCGAGGGTCGAACACCGCGATGGGCCGTCCCGTCGGATCAAACACGCACATCTCCGACCATCCATCGTCGTCGAAGGCGCCGTGGATCCCCAGGTCACCGTCCGTGGAGTTGTACTCGATGATCAGCTTGGCGGTGTCGATTTGACTGGTGGCGGCCGGCCGGCGCTGGCACACCTCGGGCAGCTCGAGCGTCTCCGCGTCGGCGGCGTCGGCGGCGCGGGCGGCGCCAAACCCTGCCACGGCTACGGCGGTCACCGCCACCGCGCCGATCCATCTGCCCTTCGGCTTCATTCCGAACCTCCCGTCGATTTTCGTGTCGGACGAGTCATACCAAGAACATGCTGACCCCACGCTGAACCGGGCCCACAGAGCAGGGGCAGCCGATCCAGCCGGCTGTCAGCGACATGTTCGGGTGGGTGCGCAACCCGATCTTCTCGGCCATGGGTCCTCGCCAGCACCGGGCTTCGCTCTGCTGCTGCCCAACGAGGGGGCGTTCGCCGCGTTGGTTGCGCTGATCGTGGGCCTCAGGGTCGAGCTTGCTTGGAATCAGCAGGTCGTGGGTTCGAATCCCACCGCCGGCTCCGGCGTGCGCGAGGGGAGCGCCTGATGAAGGAGAGCCGAGGGGTGAGGCCGTCCTTCTCCTGCTTCGGGAGGGATGCCGTACGATCAGTTCCCCTCCCTTTATCCGGGGACGGGCTCAAATCCCCGAAATTGTCACACCCCCCCGATACGCTGATGGGGTGAGTGAGCAGCGCCGCGATGACCATGACCGGACGGGCGGTAACCAGCCACCGGCCCGTCGCGCCGGAGCCGAACCGCTCCAGGCCGGGTTGTCTTCGCGGGACCGTCGCATCCTCGATTTCGAGGGGTCGTGGTGGCTGCACACGGGCGCCAAGGACGCCGCCATCCGAGAGCATCTCGGGATGAGCGCCACCCGGTACTACCAGGCCATCCGGCGCCTCATGGCAGAACCAGCGGCCGGGGAGTACGCCCCGCTCACCGTTCATCGGCTGCATCGGATGAAGCGGGTGCGGCTCGAACAGATCGCCGAACGGGTGCAGCGGGATTCGCTGGGCTGATGGGCCGAACCCCGGCCTCGTTGGCGGCCGCCGAACCCGCCGGCGAAGCACCGCCCGGCGAGCGACCCCGGACGCCCGCTCGATCTGGCATGCTCTCATCCATGACCGAGCCGATCGACCCTTCTACCGAGCCTGACCGGGTCGGCGCCAAGCCAACCCGGCTGGGTGTAGCCATCACCCGCACCGGTCTGGCGGCGTGGAGCATCCTCGGCATCCTGGTGCTGCTGTGGGCCGTGATCTGGGTGTTGGGGCGGGTCCACGTCCTGGTCGCTCCCATCGTGCTCGCCATCGCCGTCATCTACCTGCTCAACCCGGTGGTGTCTCGGCTGCAGGCCCGTGGGGTGCCCCGACCCATCAGCGCCGTCGTCGCCCTCCTCGGCCTGGTGGGCCTGCTGGTGCTGCTGGGATGGCTGGTCATCCCCAGCGTCGCCGACCAGGCCCGGGGACTTGGCACCGACTTTCCCGGGCTCTACGAGGACACCGCCGCCCAGATCGAGGACCTGATCGGGGCCACCGGGTTCACCGTCGAACTGTGGACCTACGACGAGTTGGAGACGTTCCTCACCGACCCTGAGAACCAGGACCAGTTCCTGTCGGCGGCCTTCGACCGGCTGGGCAGGCTCACGTCGGGTGTGCTCGAGGCGATCCTGGTGTTCGTGGTGGCTCCCGTCATCGCCTTCTACCTGCTCCTCGATCTGCCCCGGGTCCGGCAGGAGACCGTGTTGCTGATCCCGCCCGTATACCGCGACGAGACCGTATACGTGTCACGCGAGGTGGGAGGTGTTGTCGGTGGCTTTCTCAGGGGCCAGCTCTTCGTGGCCTCCATCGTGGGGGTGATGATGAGCTTCGGCTTCTGGCTGATCGGTCTCGACTTCTGGCTGATCATCGGCATGACATCAGGCTTCCTCAACATCATCCCCTTCGTTGGGCCATGGGTGGGAGGGATCCTCGGGTTCAGCGTGGGACTGGTCACCGACTCGGTTTCCACCGCGTTGCTTGCTGGGTTGGTGGCGATCGTGGTCCAGCAGATCGACAACCATCTGGTCAGCCCGACGGTGATGCGGGCCACGGTGCGTCTTCACCCGGCGGTCGTCGTGCTGGTGCTGATCCTGGGCGGAGCGCTCGACGGGATCATCGGGGTGCTGCTGGCGGTGCCCGTCACCGCCGGCCTAAAGGTGGTGGTCGGGCACCTGTGGCGTACCCGGGTCCTGGGCCAGTCATGGGAGGAGGCCACCGAAGCGCTCATCGAGCATCCGGCACCGCCACCACCCCTACGCGATCGGCTGCGCCGCGCCGGCGAGATCATCGAGGACGTCGTCGAGGGATCGGCGGACGACCACCAACCCGTCACCGCCGCCGAGCCGGGTAAGCCTGGTTCAGGCCCGCCTCCGGGCTGACGGCGTGCTCGACGTCATCCTCGGTGCGGCTCTCGCCGCAGCCGTAGTGCACGGATGGCTGCGAGGTTTCATCCGCAGCGCCATCGGGCTGGCGGTGGTGGTGTTGGGCGCATTCCTGGCCTTCCGTCTCTCGGCGGCGGCAGGGAGCGTCGTTGCCGGCATTGCCGGCACCTCACCGGAGACCTCGCGGGTGTTCGGTGGGGTCGTGGTTTTCGGAGCCTGCGCCGTTGGCGGTGCGGTGGTGTCGGCGGGGATGCGACGGGTGATCGGGGCCATGCCCGGGCTCCCCACCCTCGACCGCGCCGCCGGGGCGGTGGCTGCCGGGCTGGCCGGGGTGCTGGTGGTCACCCTGGTGATGTCCGCGGTACGGGTCCTTCCGCTTGGTGCCGTGGGGCGAGCGGTGGAGGCCTCTACGTTGGCCAGCAAGCTCACCGACCCCGACGGACTGGCCCAACGGACACTGGCGCTTGTCGGCGGCGATGGGGCACTGGCGGTGGCGCTCCGTCTCGACGATGCCTTCGGCCAGTCGACACTTGGCGATCCGGGCGGGGCAACCATCGTCCTCGACGTGCCCGCCGGTACCGAGGCCTTCGCCCGTCCCGATCAGGCCGACGCCCTGTTCCAAGAGGTCAACAGGGCGCGGTCGGCCGCAGGGGTGTCGCCGCTGGCGAGGGCGGCCAACCTCGATGCGGTGGCGCAGGGGCACGCTAACGAGATGTACGCCGGGGGATGGATGGCGCACGCCTCCCCCGATGGCACCCGCTTGGTAGGGCGGCTGGCCGCCGCCTCCATCCCGGCGACGGCCGTTGCGGAGTTGATTGGCCTGGGCCCCACGCCATCGTCGATCGTCGACGAGTGGGTGGGCGCTCCCGGCAGCGCCAACCGGCTGGGTCGCCCCAACGTCACCAGGATGGGCGTCGCCGTCGGTGACGGTCCGCTCGGGTTGCTGGCGGTGGTGGTGATGACCGGCTGACAGGTGGGCCGATCGCGACGGGTCAGCGGTCGGGTTCCCCGTGCGGATCGATGTCGCCCTCGGGAGTGGGGGCCATGGCGGCATCGTCCGCTGGCCCGGCGGCGGTGACATCGTCGGTAGCCCCGGCAACGGCCTCGTGGTACACCGCCGGGGTGGTGACATCGCCATACAGCGAGGTGGGGGCGGAAGGCACCGGCACCGCCTCCACCGCCGATGCCCCGCCCGACCTGCGACGGGAGAACGCCCACAACCCGGCTGCCAGGGCGACGACGGCGGCGGTGATGGCGATGGGCAACACGACTGAGTCGTCCCCGCCCGCTTCACTGCGCGCCTCCACCTCGAGAACGCCACCGGTGAGCGGGATGTCCCACACCAATGAGCCGTCGTCGAGGGTGCGGTCGGCGTTGGAGTCCACTACCTCGCCGGGCAGGTGCACCCGCAGCACCACGCTGAAGACTTCCTCGAGAGACTGGGCGAGGCCACCGAACTCGCCTGCCTGTTCGGCGGCGTTGGGGAGGTCGAGGCTGGCGTCAAGGGCGGCGCCACCATCGGCAACCGAAAGGTCGAACGAGGACGCCTGAACGTCGACCCCGGCGGTGCCTTGCGACACCAAGTTGGTGGCCTCTGCGGGATCGGCGAACGCTTGGGTGAACCCGTAGACGGTGAGCCCGCCTTCCTGGCGTGGCTCCAGGGCGGTGGCCCCGGGGGGGAGCGAACCCACCAGCTCGTCGATGTCCTGGCCGGTCGACTCGATGAGATCCTGGAACTCTTCGTCCACCGCAATCTCGAACCCAAAGGTGCCGGCACCGGTGGACTCGACGTCGATGCCCAGTTCGGCCTCGGCGCGGCAGCCGGCCAACGAGATGGCGACGATGGCCACCACAGGGATGATCTTCCGCAAGAGGCACTCCTCGGATGTGGGGCCTGCCCACTGTAGGGGTGCGTCGGGAGCACGCCGACCCGGCGGACGCCCGCCGTATGCTCAGTGCCGTGGACCAAGCCGGCTATGCCTATCGCTGCCGAGCAGTCGCCGATGCTCTCGCTGCCGGCTATCGCCCATACGTGGAACGGGTTCTGGCAGGACGGGGCCTCGATGCCGGTGCCGTCGAGGATGCGGTTCATTCCGGCGCCCGCATGCTGGCGGCTTCGCTGGCTACCTGGTCGGGGCTCCCGGCGCTACGGCAGCGCGCCACCCCGATGGAGCTGTTCCGCGAGGCGTTGGCACCGCCGACCAATGCCCTGCTGGCTCTGGGGGTGGCGCCGGCCCCGCGCGACCAGCCGTCGATGCGCACCGTCCCTGGAGACCTATTCGACCTGGCACCGGCGTCGGCTCAGGACCTGGGCGACGACGTCTGGCGGGCGATGGTCGCCTGGGGCATCGCCAGGGCCGAGGCAGTTGCCGGCGTGGTCCCTGCCCCACCGGGTGTGCCGGCGGGACACCGGGTCGCCCTGGTGAGTACCGACCTCATGGACCGCTCCAAGGTGGCGGCCGCCGCCGAGGCAGCCGGCATCGAGCTGGCCGTGTGGCGCAACCCGGGATCAGTCGCCGCCGGGCTCGGCAGCTCCCCACCGACGGTGGCGCTGGTGGATGTCACCCATGCAACGGCCTTGGAGATCATCGCCCTGCTCGCCGGCGCCGGGGTAAGGGTCGTCGCCTACGGGCCTCACGTCGACACCGCCGCGTTGGACGCGGCCAGCCAGGCGGGCGCCACCGAGGTGTTGCCCCGTAGCCGGTGCTTCGCCCGGCTCACCGATCTGCTGATCCCGCCGACCTGAAGCGGGGCGGGAGCGTTCGAGGCGGCGAGGGGAAGGGGCGTCAGGCGACGAACTCGGAGTACTGGTCGATGACGTCGTCGATGTCGCCTTCGGCGCGCAGGAGGCCGTCCTCGATCCACAGTCCGCGGGTGCACTGCCGGGCCAGTTCGGCGAGGTTATGGCTCACCACCATCAAAGTGCCCGCCTCCGCCAGCATGTACCTCATCCGCTCCTCCGAGCGTCTGCGGAAGGAGCCATCACCCACCGCCAGCGCCTCGTCGATGAGCAGTATCCGTGGCCGCACCGAGGTGGCGATGGCGAACTGGAGCCGGGCCCTCATCCCGGACGAATAGGTACGCAGCGGCCGGTTGAGCGCCTCGCCGAGTTGGGTGAACTCCTCGATGTCGGCCATGCCCCGGTCGACCTCTTCGGAGGTCATGCCCAGAGCAAGGCAACCCAGCCGGATGTTGCGCCTCCCGGTCGCTGCCGGTAGCAGGGTGTCACCGACACCCATCAACTTGGGCTCCTCGGCGACGAGCACCTCGCCGGCGGTGACGGGTAGCACCCCGGCGATGGAGGCGAGGAGGGTCGACTTGCCGGAGCCGTTGGACCCGACAACCCCTATCGAGTCGCCCTCGGCGACATCGAACGACACCCCCTTGATGGCGTGAACGACGCTTCGTCCGGGTCCCGATCGGGTGACCAGGCGCTGGCGCAGGGCGGCGCGGCGGTCCTCGAAGATCTCGTAGTCGATCTTGAGGTCCCGCACCCGGATCGACAGCGGCCGATTCTCCGGCAGGACGATGTCCTTGGCCGTGGGGGGGCGACGCCGGGTGCGATCCCCGGAGCGGTCACCATCGCCGTCGCGGTTGGGGCGCCCCTTGGCTCGGGGACGGCCCTGGCGTCTGCCGTCGCGTTGCTGGCGGTTGGGACGGCCCTCGACCCCGGGGCGGTCCTCGCCACGGCGGTGGTCGCGTTGGCGACGGTTGGCGCCCGGTTGCGGGGGCGGACGATCCTGCCGCGGCGGCTCCTCACCGGTCTCCGGTGGCTCCTCCGCCATCAGGCCCGCCCGTAGCGCCACTCGGCGCCACGGAAGAAGACGAACCCCACCGTGAGGAGCACCAGGGCCACTCCCGTTGTCAGCAGCACCTTGCCCGGCTCCAGCGGCAGGCCCATGAAGACCCAGCGGTACATGTCGAGGATCGCCGCCAGCGGGTTGTTGGCGATGATCCAACCGATGGTCTCGTTGCCCAGGTCGAGGAACCGCTCCACCGGGAAGATCACCCCCGACATATAGGTCAGCAGCCGGAACATGAAGGGGATGATCTGCTGGACATCGCGGAAGGTGTCGTTGAGCCGGGCGGCGATGAAGGCGCCCCCCAGGTTGAGCGCCGAGTGGACGGCGAGCACCAGCGGCAGCGCCAACCAGCGCAGTGACACTCCCTCGCCGGTGACCAGGATGACGGCGACAACCACCGTCAGCTCGAAGCCGAAGGTGAGCAGGCGGCTGATCACCACCGACACCGGTAATAGTGCCCGGGGAAAGCGGATGGAGCGCATCAATCCCCTGTTCGACGAGATGGCGGCGGCCCCGCCGAGCACGGTGCGCGAGGTGAGCCCGAAGGCGAAGACCCCGATGGTCAGCCAGGCTATGTAGTTGTCGACGCCGCGGGTGACCTGGAGCACCACGCCGAAGATCAGGTAATACACCCCCACGCTGAGCAGCGGGTTGCCCAGGTGCCAGATGTTCCCCAGGAGGGTGTTCTGGTGGGAGACGCGCAGCTCCTCGAACGGCATCGCCACCACGAAGTCGCGCCGCGCCCACATCTGGGCGAGATAGCGGCTCAGGGGCAGCTCGGCCGCCACCGGGTACAGGTGAGCCGCGGGGTCGGGAGAAGCCATTCGAGTGCCAAAGTGTAGGCCCGGTGTGATGGTCTGGCCGGTAGGACGGTGCGGGTGAACGTCACCCGAGCCCAGCACCCGCCGCGCCGCGCCGCGCCGCGCCGCTCAGTCCTCGTCGGTGGGAGTGGACGCCCACCGGCCGCCCAGCGGTAGCGGTGGGGCCGCCGCCATCGTCGCCGGGTCGAGCAGACCGGCATCGCTGCGCAGCCGCAGCTCGTTGCCGATGCTGGCGATGACCGCCGTCACCGGGACCGCCAGGAACGCTCCAATGATGCCGAACAGGGAGGCGCCGGCGCCGAGGGCGGCCAGGACCACCAGCGGATGCAGGGAGACGGCGCGGCGCATGATGAGCGGCTGGAGCAGGTCGCCTTCGAGTTGCTGAACGCCTACCACCACCGCCAGGGTGAGCAACCCATCGACCAGGCCACCGGTTGCCAGCGCCACCAGCACCGCGATCAGCCCGGCGATGAAGGCACCGATCACCGGTAGGAATCCGCCGAGTAGGACCAGAAACGCCAACGGGACCACCAACGGCACGCCGATCACCAGCAGCCCGATGGCGATGGCGACGGCGTCGATGAGGGCGATGAGGGCGGTGCCCCGCACGTAACCTGCCAGGGACGCCCAGGCACGGGTGGCCAACGCGGACGCCGTGGTGCGGTGGCGTCGGGGGAGACGAGCGGAAACCCAGTCGATCAGCTGGGGGCCGTCTTTGACGATGAAGAACAGGATCACCAACAACAAGGTGACGCCGGCGACGAACTCGACGGCGGTCACAACTCCGGTCAGC
Organism: Acidimicrobiia bacterium; assembly: GCA_013695075.1. Taxonomy (GTDB): domain Bacteria; phylum Actinomycetota; class Acidimicrobiia; order Spongiisociales; family UBA5794; genus JACDBE01. The sequence goes on along the minus strand of JACDBE010000035.1, from coordinate 4,430 downwards.
AGCCCGGTGAGGAAGCCCGAACCGGAGCCACCGGCGGTTATCGCCTCCCCGATGCGGTCGATCAGGGCGTCGATCTCGGCGCGGTCGTAGCTCAAGGGCCCCTCCTCGAGCCAGGTGAGCACCGCCTCCCAGCCCTCCTCCATCGCGGGACCGAGGTCACGCAGCTGGTCGACGAAGGCGGGAGCGATCAGGGCCACCGCTCCCACCAGCACGGCCAGCCCGCCGCCGACCACCAGCCCGGCGGCCAGCCCGGGACGCCATCCCCGCCGCACCAGGGCGTCGCGCACCGGCATGCACAACGTGGCCAGGACGAGGGAGACCACCAGCGGCAACGTCACCACGATCAGCTCGCCGGCGAGCCACAGCAGCGCCAGCCCGGCAACGGTGAGCACCAGCAGCCGCCAGGTCCATGCGGTGATCAGCCGCAGCCAACGAGGTGCCAATATCTGGTCACCCTCTGGTGATGGGATGGACATGGTGACGCCTCGGTGGTGTCGCGCGGATGCGGCACCGTGAATCTAGGTGCCGGGCACTGCCTACCTGGGGACCACCGTCGGTGCCCCCGGCAGGATTCGAACCTGCGACACCCGGTTTAGGAAACCGGTGCTCTATCCCCTGAGCTACGAGGGCGGGGCCTCGCCGAGACCCGTTGTGTGGCAACGAATCAGGGCAGTAACCGTTGAGGTATAAGGGTTTTCAGACTGCCCAGCCCGTCTCGGCGGGCTCTCTCCCCTTATACTACCGGTTACCCTGATTTCCCCTATTTGTAGTTACTTACAAGGCACAGGTGAGGCACACGACCCGCAAGGGGAACACGACCCCACCGACGCCTAGGGGTGCCTACCTGAAGAAAGAAGGAAACTCCGGATGACGCGCTCGGCCACCGACACCACCCTCACACCCGACCAGCAGAAGGTCGCCGACGACCTGGCGCTCGCTGGGCGGCTAACCGGCCTTCCGAGCGGTGCCGTCGGGTCACACCGAGTAGCGGAAAGTGTTGCGCCGCAAGGGTTTCTGGCGATTCGGTTTGCGCCGATGGTGCCTGGTTCGACCGTGTGACGGCTCGTCCGTTAGAAGATCCGTTAGAAGTTGCGCCCAGATTGGCGACTCACGAGCCTGCGGTGGTGCGGGGACCGGCCGCGACCCGCCTGGCGTCCAGGCGGGTCGACACCTTGGTGCGCGTGGCCGTCGTTGCCCTGGCTGGCTCAGCTCGCCGCACTCAGAGGCCGCTGTCGTTACAGGTCATCCGGTGTCAGCCCCGTGTGACGTGCGATCCGCGCCAGCATGCGTGGCCCGATCTCCTCACCTTCGTGGAAGGCGAAGACGTAGTCGGGCCATCCATCCCGCTGCAGCAGCCGGTGCGATCCCCTCTGCCGCTTGACCGACCATCCGATCCGAAGCAGGGCGCTGAGAACGCGCCGAGCCTTCACGCTCGGCCAACGACTCACGCGGCGACAAAGGCCACGTCGCCGAGCCCCGCGTCCGTCTCGCCGTGCTCGAGACGGTCGGCGAGAACACGCAGAGCGAGGGCTTTCACCTTGGCTGTCGCCTCCTCAAGTGTCACGCCGTAGACCAGGGTCCCTGGAAGGTCGACCACCTCGGCGATCCACCGCCCATCGGTCTCTTGCTCCAGCTGGATCGTGAGGATCATCGCGTGCAGATCCTACCCGCGTGAGCGAGCCTGGGCCGCGCCCCCGCTTGGCTGATGCTGGGTCTTCGGCGTTGCCGACGGGCGGGACTCTCAGTCGAGTAGGTAGCGGTTGTCCACGTAAAGCTGGCGGCCCACCTCGGTGAGCACGCGATACTCCCCATCCTTCGCCAGGCTGCCCGCCCCCCGGTAGAACCCAGCCACGCCACGGGGGTCGTAACCCTCTTGTGTCGCAAGGTCCCGCGCGACCGTATAGTGCAACCTGCCCCCCTCGGCGTGGTAGAAGTGTCGGAGATAGCGAACCAGGCGGCGCCAGGCGAATTCGCGATCCTCCTCGGGCGTTAGCGACTCGATCGCCTCACCGATGAGGTCGGCAAGATCGTCGGATCGCAGGCGCTGTTCGGGATCGGCCCCTTGATCAGCGCCGAACCGGACTCCTTCCTGCTCGAGAACCTCACGGATGTCGCGCGCATCCTCGGGATCGCTCCATCGGAAACCCTCGGACACTCGACCCTCGGATTTCAACACGCGGTGTGCATTCAACAAATCCGGGGTATTGGCGAGGTGCTGCCCGACGGGGACCTGGTGGGAGCTGATGAGTTCGGCGAGATCGCTGTAGGTGGTCCAGCCGCCCGGTGGCAGAGCTGCCAGCGCGGCGTGGAGTCGACTCCAATCACGCCCTTGCTCCGGTTCCTCGACGCCGGGCAGCGGAGCGGGCCAGATCGTGATGGCACGGTCGGCCAACCCGTCCGCACGAGCGAGGATCTCGGCTCGTCCCCATGCGCGCGAGGGAACGATGGTTCGATTCAGCTCGAGGTGGCTTCCCTCGAGAATCTCCTGCTTGCGTTCGAACGGCCTGTTCGAAAGCTGACCGTTGTAGGCCGTCACCGTCAGATTTCCCAAGGTATGGAGGAGCTCAGAGTGAACGGCCTCGGGGTCCTCCCCACCGGCGGCGAGTGCGGCCCGCCACTCGTCCGTGATCGCTTGCGGCATGATGTGCTCGATCGACAGGTCCGAGGCAGACCAGTCGACCGGCTCGGCATGCTCGTAGCTCTCCTCGAGGCGTTGGAAAACCAGCATCTTCTGGTTCTGGCGCCCCTGGAAGTAGAAGGGCTGGTTCCGGACCGCGTCCCGGAGTCGCCGATCCGACGGCCAGTACTTCCGCGAGCCTGAGAGCGCGCGACGCACCGCCTCCGGTATCGGCAAGTCCACCTCGAGTTGAGGGATGAGCGAACTGAAGACCCCGGTCCTCCGCGGCCGAGCAAACCGTCGAGACCCTGACCGGCATTCCCAGCGACGCCCAACAGTGGAGCTACCGGGAGCGCCGCAAGGAGATCCTCCTCGCCCTGCTCAATGAGCATGCCGACGACTTCGACCGCGCCATGGATCGGATCGGCGAGGTCGTCGACCACCCCCGGCAAGCCGGCATTCGGGGCGGCGTCGCCGAGCACACCCATGACGAGGACTTCACCTACCTCGAAGGGCATCCACCCGATCCTCCATCGCCGAGTCTGACACCGAGACTTCAAGCCGTGGGGAAGTCATGGTCTGATCCGAGTCTTAGGGACGGCGAGTTGGAGATGCCAGGATGCCAGGTGTTGCGTTGTTGTTGGGCGAACGCGAGGAGATCAGTGTCGGGCTGATCGAGAACCGTGACGTGAGCTGGGCCGAGTTGGCCCGTCGGGTTGGTCGTCATCGCACGACGATCGCCCGGGAGGTGACCCGTCACGGTGGCCGTGGTCGGTATCGGCCGGTGGCCGCTGACCGGCGAGCCGGCGAGGCGCGACGTCGACCTCGGCGTCGTCTGCTGGAGACTCCGGGTCCGGTGCGGGAACGGGTGCGTGACGAACTCAAGGCGGGGCGGTCGCCGGTAGCGATCTGGGCCGACCTCCGAGCCGACGACGTTCAGGGTGCTCCGTGTGTTGGAGACCATCTACCAGGCCGTCTACTGCGGGGCGCTGGGGATCAAGGCCAGTGAGTGTCTCCGTACTCGCCGACGTCGCCGACGTCCACGTCAGCAACGTCATGTCCGGCATCGACCGGCGCTCCCCAACATCGCCCACCGGCCAGCCCGAGTGAACGACCGGACCGAGCCCGGTCACTGGGAAGCCGATCAGATCATCGGTAAGAACAACCGCAGTTCGATGATGTGGCTCACCGAACGGGTCTCCCGATATCTGATCCCGGTCACCATGCCCTGCGGCTACGACGCCGACGATGTCGTCGCCTGGCTCTGCGAAGGCTTGGACCGTATCCCGGCTCGGCTGCGACACTCGGTCACGTTCGACCAAGGCTCCGAGTGGGCCGGCTGGGAGATCATCGCCGACACGTTCGGGATCGATGTCTGGTTCTGTGACCCTCACTCGCCCTGGCAGCGAGGTCAGATCGAGCACCAGAACCGCCAGATTCGTTGGTGGTACCCGAGAGGCACCGACCTCTCGCTCGTCACCCCCGACCACGCCGACCACGTCGCCTCCATCCTCAACGGTCAGCGACGCCGCAGCCTCGACTACCAGTCACCCGCCACCATCTACCATGCCCTCACCGTGCACTGACCGGTAGAACCGGCCGACCCCACCGAGGAGCAGCTTGAGGCGGCGCTCGACGTGGACCGATAACGAGTCGCTGATCCGGACGCGCATCGTCCGGTAACCGTTCTATGGTAAGTCCATAAGTACCGAGACGACCGGCGTTCGACGCCCTCGTGCAGCGACACAACGGGATCTTCGGCGGCTGCTGGTGCATCTGGTTCCATCCCGACGGCCCCGAGCGCGGGCAGGGG